>SKZG01000444.1 GCA_007127495.1 Planctomycetales bacterium | reverse complement strand
CCCCAGCGCCGGGAACAGGCCCTCGTGGACGTTGGGAATGAGCATGTGGTCGATGATTGCCTCGCCGGCGGAGGCCAGCCCGGCTTGAATGGCCGCCTCGGTATCGCTGACCGAACCGCCCAGCACGATCAAGTACTTGCCCGAGCAAATGGTCCGCGCAATGAGCAGCTCGACCGAGGCCGCCTTAAGCATCTCGTCCTCGATCTGATAACCGATGCCAATGCTCGAAAGCTCGATCGCGCCAATGGATTTTGGGGTAGGCATGAGGGCTGGCTTCTCTCCGGTTGAAATGTAGTTATTGGGGCGGGCTGCACTCGCCACACATTTGTAGGGCGGGCTGTGCCCGCCGGAAGCATGTCTCGCACAAAAACTGGCGGGCACAGCCCGCCCTATTTGATTCTTGAGGCAACGCTCCTTGCAAACGGATTACTGACGCTCGATCCACACGACGCCGTCGGCCACTTCCACCACGACGCCGTCGAGCGAAGCGTGGACCGGCGCCCCCAGGGCGGGCTTGCCGTCTTTCACCGGCGGCCGACCGACCACCTCGCCCACATGCACCCGCTGCCCAGGCTGAACCATCGGCTCGCACGGCGCGCCGATGTGCTGCTTCAGCTTGACGCCGACCCGATCGGCCGGCAGCACGCTATCGACCAGCGGTCCGACGTTCCAAAACTGCGTCAGTCCCAGTTTGTGCATCAGGCGTGCCATGGGCGCCTTGCGGTTTTCCAGGTGCAGTTCCGGCCGGCGCGGGTTGAACGGCGGGTCGGTCCAGCGCCGCCCCTCCTGGGCAAGCCGGCGCTTGTTCTGCGTGCATACGTTCTTCGGGTCGAGGTCTTCCGGGCAGGAGTACAGGCTGCACAGGTTGCACTCGCAGCAGTATGCCGTGCCAATGACGTTCGATTCGCCCACCAGGTTGAACTCTAGGCTTCGCATGGCCCGGTGGGGCTCGATCGGATGGCCCAAGAGCCACCGCGGGCACAACTCAGTGCAGAAGCTGCACTGGTCGCACGCGCTGCGCCCGATGCGGACAATCGTCTGCCAGTCCTGCCGCCGGCGGCGCACGACAATGTGGTCGTCGGGCAGCACTACGACGCCGCCGGTGGTCTTGTCGACCAGCGCGTCGTGGTTCTTCTCGAGGTAGCCCATCATCACGCCACCGACGATGTAGTTGGCGTCGGGCACGGTCGGCCCGCCCGCCGCCTCGACGCACTCGCGCAGCGTAAGGCCCACGGGCACGCGCAGGGTCACCGGTTCGGCCACGGCCCCGGCGATCGAAAGGAACTTCTCGGTCACCGGCCGGGCATTGGCCTGTGCGATGTTCAGCGCCGTCTCGACGTTCATCACCACGGCGCCGACGGCTAGGGGGATGCCGCCGGGCGGAATGACCCGGCCGAGCACGTCGTACACCAGGATGAACTCGTCGCCGGCCGGGTAGGCGTCGCGCAGCGGCGCCACGTCGATCGACTTCGGCAGCTTCTTGCGCAACAGGTCGATCACCTGGACGTACTTCTCTTTGATGCCGATTGCCCCGCGCCCGGCGCCCACCAGTTCCATGCCGGCTACGGTGCCTTCGATCACACCGTCTACGTACTCGCGGAGCACCTCCTTGTCTTTATGGAGCAGGGGTTCGCACTCGGCGGCGTTGATCAGCACGGTGTCGGCCTTGCCGGCGAACTTCACGTGGGTGGGGAAGCCGGCTCCCCCGGCTCCGACCACACCTGCTTCTCGAATGGCTTCTACGACAACGCTTGGCATATTCGCTCTTTGATTTCCGGCTTCGGGCTGCTGCTTGCTACCACTCCAAAAGCGCAACTCGCTCCCGCGTCAGGTGTAACTTATTTCAGGCTCTTCCGTTTCTAAGTGCAGGCCGCTTCATTGTAGTAGGCACACGCCGTGTGCCGTCCCCAAAACAAAGGCTGTCTGGCACCTAGAAACGGAAGAGCCTTATTTCATGTCAATATATAGCATGCCGGTAACCGTCTACAAGGTAGCGGCGCGAGCCGTAGTCGGCTGTTGGGGCGAGCCGGGGCCCGGCCTCATGGGGCCGCGACGCGATTAGGCTGTGGATCAAGCTGCCAATTTGGCATGGACTCGGTAGGCATTCGTGTTTGGGCCTCGCGCATCGCCCCTCGAAAGCCGCTGCAAGTTCTTTTATAGCAACGAGTTAGCACAACATGTGGCGTCATGGCACGCCGCTTGCACCTAACTCGGTAAAAAAACGTGCTTGGCTGCCAATGGCGGTCGTGGTACGCCGGTTATCCGCCAGCGATTGCACATTAGGAGGTTTCCACTGTGTCCAAACAGATGGTCTTTGAAGACGATGCCCGTCAGCAGATTGCCGCAGGAGTGAGCAAACTGGCTCGGGCGGTGATTAGTACTCTGGGTCCCCGTGGGCGTAACGCCGTGTTGGATAAGGGTTGGGGGGCCCCTAAGGTCACGAAGGATGGGGTTACCGTGGCGGAAGATGTCCAGTTGGACGATCCGTACGAAAACCTCGGCGCCCAGCTCGTCAAGGAGGCGGCGTCGAAAACAAACGACGTGGCCGGCGACGGGACGACCACAGCAACGGTCCTGGCCGAGGCCATTTATAAGGAAGGGCTTCGCGCGGTCGCTGCGGGGGCCGATCCGATGTCGCTCTTCCGCGGTGTGATGAAAGCCGCCGACGTGGTTGTCGGGGCGGTCGAGAAAATGGCCACGCCGGTCGATGCGAAGAGCCGTAAGGAAATCAGTCAGGTTGCCGCAATCGCCGGCAATAACGATCCGGCCATCGGCAGCGTGCTGGCCGACGCATTCTTGAAGGTCGGCAAAGACGGCGTCATCACCGTCGAGGAAGGCCGACAGTCCGAGACGACCGTCGAGGTGGTCGAGGGGATGCAGTTTGATCGCGGGTTCCTTTCCCCGCATTTCGTCACCGACCAGGAAGAGCAAACCTGCGAACTCGAACGGTGCCTTGTCTTGGTGCATGAGGACAAAATATCCAATGCAAAGCATCTCGTGCCCCTGCTCGAGGCGGTGAGCAAGGCAGGCAAGCCGCTGTTGATCATCGCGGAAGATATCGAAGGGGAAGCCCTTGCGACCTTGGTCGTGAACAAGATGCGGGGCATTCTTCAGTGTTGCGCTGTAAAGGCTCCTGGGTATGGGGACCGCCGTAAGGCCATGTTGGGCGACATCGCGACGCTGACCGGCGGCCAGGCGATCTTCAAAGACCTTGGAGTGCAGCTCGATTCGGTCAAGATTTCCGATCTGGGGACGGTGAAGAAGGCCATCATCACGTCCGACAATACGACGTTTGTCAGCGGCGGGGGCGACAAGAAGGCCATCGAAGGCCGCGCCAATCAGATTCGCAAAGAGATTGAAACCACGACCAGCGATTACGACCGCGAGAAGCTCCAAGAGCGGTTGGCCAAGCTGGCCGGCGGGGTCGCCCAGATCAATGTCGGCGCCGCGACCGAAAACGAAATGAAGGAGCGCAAGGCCCTGATTGAGGAAGACCGCGCCGCCACCCAAGCGGCCCTGGAGGAAGGGATCGTTCGCGGCGGCGGAGTTGCCCTGGTGCGAAGCGCCAAGGCGCTAAACAAGCTTTCCCTACAAGGCGACGAGGCGCTCGGTGCAAGCATCGTTCGCAAGGTACTCGACGCCCCGATGCGAGCGATTGCCCAAAACGCCGGGCAGGACGGCGCGGTGGTGGTCAATCGCGTGCGCCAGATGAAAGGCAAAGCCGAGGGCTACGACGCGGAACGCGACGTCTACTGCGACCTCGTGGAGGCCGGCGTCATCGACCCGGCCAAGGTTGTTCGCACCGCGTTGCAGAACGCCGCGAGCGTGGCCGGCCTCCTGCTGACCACGTCGTGCCTGGTGACCGAAATCCCGAAAGAGGAGGAGCCGCAAGGCCCCGGCCCCGAGGGAATGGATCCAGGCATGGGAGGCATGGGAGGCATGGGAGGTATGGGTGGCATGGGAGGTATGGGTGGCATGGGAGGCTTCTG
>SKZG01000564.1 GCA_007127495.1 Planctomycetales bacterium | reverse complement strand
GTGGTCACGCTCACCGATGCCGCTGCGGGCAAGCAATTGCGGCCGACCCTCGAAATCATCCGCGACCTTGCCCGCGAGTGCGACATCGAGCCGCCCAAGCCGGATCCGCCGGCCAATGTGGTGGTCGGTGGCATTGAGGCGTTCGGCGGTTTTCTGGCCGAATTGGTCCATGGTCGGGCCCCGCAGGCGGAAGGGATTCGCCTGGGCGGGCCGCCCGTGGACAACGTGGCCATCGACATCGAGGGCGAGCGCACCCTGATGCGTTTGGCCGGGTTGTCGTTGTTGGTCGGGGTGGTCGTGTCGTGGTTGTGTTTCCGTAGCATTCGGCTGACGATTATCGTCATTTTCACGGCCCTTTTGGCCGCCGGAACGAGCGTGGCGAGCGTATTCTTCAGCGGCGGCACGTGCGACGCCATTCTGCTGTCCATGCCGTCGCTTGTGTACGTGCTGGCGATTTCCAGCGCCATCCACGTGATCAATTACTATCACGATGCGATTGAAGACGGCGGCCTGCCGGGCGCGGCCGAGCGCGCGATTGCCCTCGGCTGGCTGCCTTGCACCCTGGCCGCGTTCACGACGGCTCTGGGGCTCGGCTCGTTGTTGGCCAGCCACGTGATTCCGATCAGCAAGTTCGGCGTCTACTCCGCTTGGGGCGTGCTGGCAACGTTGGTTTGGGTGTTCCTGTTCCTGCCCGCATGCCTCCACTTCTTCCCTTCGCTTCAGGTGGCCGAACAGGCGCGGCGGGCGAGCAGCGAGGGCCCGAAGGATACGCTGATCCTGCGATTCTGGCGCGCCGTGGGCGGCCTGGTCATTCGACGCAACGGTTGGGTGGCCGCAGGGTGCCTGGCCATTATGTTGATTCTGGCGGTGGGTGTTGCGCGCATTCAAACGTCGGTGAAGCTCATGAAGCTCTTCTCGGCCGACGCACCCATCATTGCCGATTACACCTGGCTGGAAGACCACCTCGGGCCGCTGGTGCCCATGGAGGTCATCCTGCGCGTGGACAACCAGAAGTGCCGGCTCAACATGGTGGAACGCATGCGGCTGGCACAGCACATCGAACGCACCCTCGAAGCGCTGCCCGACGTCGGCGGCGCGCTCTCCGCCGCCACGTTCGCACCCGACATCACACCGCACCGAAGCAGCCGTCGCGGGCTGGTCGACATTGTGATGAACCGCAGCCGCACCCACGACCAGGTGCTCAGCAAGCGGCTGGACCAGCACCGCAACCAATTCCGCGACTACCTGACCGTCGACGAGGAAGCCGACGAAGAACTGTGGCGCGTGACCGGCCGGGTGCCGGCGCTGACCGATCTCGACTACGGGGTGTTTGTCGACGATATCCAGGCCGCCGTCGAGCCCCTGCTGGCGGCCTACCGCGAAGCCGGCGTCGAGGGCATCGACGTAACCTACACCGGGCTCGTGCCCCTGGTTTACAAGACGCAGCACGAATTGATGACCGGCCTGTTCGAAAGCCTGGCCTTGGCCTTCGTGCTGATCGCCGTCGTCATGATGTTCGTGCTCCGCAGCCCGTCGGCCGGGCTGGTTGCCATGATTCCCAACCTGTTTCCCGTTGTGCTCATCTTCGGCACGATGGGCTGGCTGGGAATCCTGGTCGACGTCGGTTCCATGATGACCGCCAGCGTGGCGCTGGGTGTGGCCGTTGACGATACGATCCACTACCTCACTTGGTTCCGTCGCGGGCTCGATCGGGGGCTCGACCGGAAGGGCGCGGCCATGATGGCCTACGAGCGGTGTGCCAACGCCATGACGCAAACGACGCTGATTGCCGGCTTCGGGCTGGCGGCGTTCGCGTTCAGCACGTTCACGCCCACGCAACGGTTCGGCATGCTCATGCTCACGCTTCTGTTCGCGGCCCTGGTGGGCGATCTGATCTTCCTGCCGGCGGTGCTCAGCGGCCCGCTCGGCCGGTTCTTCCGCCCGCACAAGCCCAAGGGCGGCGAGCCGGCGGCCGACGACCTGTTCGACGACGACGAGATCATCGCCGTTCCCCTGGCCGGCAAACCGCCGGCGCCCCACGTGCCGGTGCGCCGCATCCATAAGGTGTCGTGATTGATGGCACCATGACGACGCCCCACGATCCCTTGGCCCGTTACATCCGCCAGGTTCGGTATGCGCCGTTGGGCGAGGCGGGGCAGCGCCGCCTCATGGAATCGACCGTGCTCGTGGCCGGCTGCGGCGCGCTGGGCTGTATGTTGGCGAGCATCCTGGTTCGCGCGGGGGTGGGCCGTGTGCGCATCGTCGACCGCGACTTCGTCGAGGTCCACAACCTGCAACGGCAGTTCCTCTTCACCGAAGCCCATGCCGACGGCCAAATGCCCAAGGCCGTGGCCGCGGCCGAGGTGCTCCGCCAGGCCAACTCCACGGTGGAAATCGAGCCGATTGTCGGCGATATGAATCACACGACCATCAGCGGGCTGTGCGAGGGCGTGGACGCGATTGTCGACGGAACCGACAACTTCGAAACACGGTTCCTGCTGAACGACGCGGCCGTGAAGTACGGCATTCCGTGGGTGTATGGCGGGTGCCTCGGCGCGGAAGGGCAAACCATGTCGATCGTACCCGGCGAAACCGCCTGCCTGCGATGCCTCATGCCCGAGTGCCCTCCGCCGGGCAGCATGCCCACCTGCGATACGGCGGGCGTGCTCGGGCCCATCGTTTCCGTGATCGCCTCGCTGGAGGCGGCCGAGGCCATGAAGATGCTCAGCGGCAACCGGGGCGCCGTTTCGCGCAGCCTGATCGTGGTCGAGTTGTGGGACGCGCGCCTGCACCAGATCGATGTTAGCCAACTCCGCGATCGCGTTCCCTGCCCGTGCTGCAAACACGCCGACTTCCCCTGGCTCGCCGGGCGGCAGGGCAGCGAAACGGCCGTGCTATGCGGGCGCAACGCGGTCCAGCTCACGCACCCGGGGCGCCAGGTCGACCTCGACGCCCTCGCCGGGCGGCTCCAAACGGTGGGCGAAGTCACCCGCAACCAGTTCCTGCTCCGCTTGCGCGTTGCGCCGCACGAGATCACCGTTTTTCCCGACGCCCGCGCCATCATCGCCGGCACCGACGACCCGGCCGAAGCCAAGACCCTCTACGCCAAGTACGTGGGTAGTTGAGGCGTTGCGGTTTCTCGGCCTCGATCGTAACCTTGCAATACGATCCGTCGGGCCACCCGTTCCGTCGCCGCCGGTTTGGTGGTATCATGACGGGTTCCATGGCATCGACACCCGACCGCGCCGCCGGCCCGCCCCGCTTCGATCCCGCCGTGGCCGGCACCGCTTGCTGCATTGTTTCGGCCCTCGGTTATACGGGGGCGAATATCTGCCTCCGCCAACTTGCCGGCGACGAGGTCAGCCGCGTCGTGACCATTTGCGTCAAGGAACTGGTGGCCGTGGGCGTGGTGGGCCCGTGGCTGCTGTGGCGATGGGCGGCCGGCGAACGGTTCTTGCCTTCCGGCGCCACGCTGGCGCTGCTGATGGCCGTCGGGCTGGCGGTGCAGTTGGTGGGCAATCTGGGGCAGCAGTACGCGTTCGGGATAATCGGGTTGGCCGTGGCCGTGCCCGTGGTTTACTGCGTCATGCTCACCATGGCTGCCTTGCTGGGCCGCTTCCTGCTCGGCGAGCGAATTGCCTTCCGCACCATCCTTGCCCTCCTGGTGCTGCTCGGGTCGATTGTGCTGCTGGGGATCGGCGCCACGCAACCCGGTGTTCCGGTGGCCGGCGTGCCGAGGTGGGGGGCGGGCGTCGCGGTGGGGCTGGCATGTGCGGCCGGCCTCACCTACGCCACGCTCACCGTGACCGTTCGCGCCACGGTCAGCCGCGGCGTATCGCAGATGGTGGTGGTTTTCACCACCACGGGCGTCGGTGCGGTAAGCCTGGGATTGCTCAGCCTGCGGACCGACGGCATTGCAGCATGGCAAACCCTCCCCGGCGAGCACCTCGCCTGGATGCTCGCCGCCGGCGTGCTCAACCTGATTGCCTTCGTGGCCATCACGAAGGGGCTGC
>SKZG01000003.1 GCA_007127495.1 Planctomycetales bacterium | reverse complement strand
TGGTCGGATTGGCGTCCTTCGGCGCCGGCGCGGCGCGGCAGCCGCCACGCCGATGATTGTACGTGTGAAGGTCGAGCACCACCACCCGCCCATGCCGTTCGACCAACCCGGCCAACAGCGACTCGACCTCCTGATAGAAAAGGTCGTACACGCGATACGACCGCTGCAAGAGAGCGTACGGCGGCTCTTCCTGCCAAACCTGGAGCCCCCAGGCGTCGTCCGGTCGCAAATACACGGCGCTGCCGCGCGGACGGTTCAGGTCGACCTCGAAGCGCGAGCGGTTGGCGATGATCCGGGTGGGGGCGCATTCGGTCCAGAGGGCCGTGTAGGGGTCTTCCTCGCGGAGGCGATCGGCCTCGGAAATGGCCAATAGGGGGTGGAGTTCCGGACGCAACTCGTGGCCGTTGTGGATGGCCGCCGCCACAAGCGGCCCCTCGCCGCGATGAATGCTCCAGGCCGGGTTGTCCATGGGTTGCTCGACGAACGTGATTCAGGGCTTACGCGGTGCAACGCTTCTCTTGCCGTTGTTCGTTGCTCGACCGCCAAAACTGCTCGATCGGCAGCGCGTGCAGGTTCTTCCCAAATGGTACCGCGGAATCGCCGGTGTGCAAGACGAATCCTTGATGGAATCGCTCCCCGACCAGGTCGGCCCAGATCGGCACGAATAATCCCCGGCTATTGCCACCGTTTCCGGTATTCCTCCACACGGAGCTTGCGGGCGGTGTTTTCAGAGGTCATATAGCGAATCTTGCCGAAGATGGGGCGCTCCGGACCCCAAGGGCGATCGTAGCGACCCAGTACCCAACCAATGCCCGAGTACGAGTTTGGGTCTTCGCCGTCGAGCGCGTACCGGTCGTTCAGTTCGATCATCCTTTCCAGCGCCTCGCGCGGCGTGGCGGACCATTCGAGGATCTTCTTGCCCCACAGCATGCGCAGATAGTTGTGTATCCGACCTTCGCGCGCCAACTGGTTCTGCGCGGCGTTCCACAGGGAGTCGTGGGTCCGGCCGGCCGCCAGTTCATCGAGGCCGTAGGTGTATTCGCGCGGGTCGGCCGCATGCTCGGCAAGGGTTTCCCGGGCCCAGTCGGGCAGCGAGTGATACTGGTCGAAGTCGTCGCGTCGAGAGCACAGGTTGTAGCCCAACTCCCGCCAGGTGACCATCTGGTCGAGGAACGCCTCGGCCGATTCGCTTAGCCCCCACCAACCTTCCCGTCGGCCCGAGGCCTCCTCGCCCAAGCGGTTCGGCGACCATCCCTCCCGATCGGTCAGTTCGTGGAACACTTCGTGGGCGGAAACATGCCCGAAGTGGAGGTACGGCGAAAGGCCGCTCGTTGCGTCGGCGTCGGGATGATTGCGTAGCGTGATATACGGCTCCATGGTTTCGTCCAGGAAACGGCGCATCTGCTTGCGGGCGGCCCGTTCGCCGCCGCGGATCGCCGACGGCGCCACGTCGTGGTCGATGGGCAACTCGGCCAGACCCGTCCCCTTGCCGAGGAGTAACTCGAACATTGCCGCGGGAAAGCGGCTGGTTGCTTCACGCGGCAGGCGGCCGGGCGCGGGAAGCCGGAGTCGGCGTAGTGGGTCGGCCTTTGGCGCCGCCGGCAAGTGATCGGGCAACGACCGCTGGAGGAACCGGCGGAAGTCGAACGCCCGTGCAAATTCCCGATCCGCAGCGCGCACCGGCAGCAGGCCGTTGCCATCGACCGCTTCGGACCACACCGGAAGGGAGCGGTGAGGGAGGGCATATCGCGGCATCGGGTGATCATCGCCGATGACGACACAGGCCACCGCCGCCAGCGATTCGAGCAGCGCCTCGGCTTGCCCCGCCGCATGTTCGACAAAGGGATAATAGCCGGCCGGCTTGTTTTCGAATCGGCGGGCATGGTCTGCCATGCCGTCAAGCATGAACCGGTGGCGACGGGCGTTGCGCCACCGGCTACCCAGCGGCAGCGGCTCAACGATCCACAGCGGCTTATCGAGCGTGCGGGCCCAATCGACGGCGTACTGCAGCGCGTAGCTCCATCGCGTGCGACGGCAAGCCGTCATCCAGTACAACACGAACCGGCCTCCGGGCTTCGGCGGCCGGTCGGTTGCCACGTGCAAGCGAGCGGCGGGTACGTGACTTTCGATGGGTAAGGGGCTTCGCGTCATGTCGGAGGGTTGCGGCTCATGGGGCGAACCGCCGGGTGGAAGACACATCGAGGCCGCCAAAAGGACCGATGCATTATACGGGATCCGGCCCATTTGCCAAAGGCTTCGGGCCGTTGGGGCGGGGGTTGACAGCGCCCGGTGCTTGATGCGACAATTGGGCTTCTCTGTTTCCCGGCGCGGGTCGCTTTCGTCTCGCCTACGACGTGCATCTGAGACCTGGGCGCAACTGGCGTCCGGAAGAGTGTCGCCAAGGTGCGTGGCCATGCAGTGCAGGAGAATCCGATTGTGAGCCAGGTTGCCGATCGATATTTTGTCACCGGCGCGGCAGGATTCGTCGGCACGCGGCTAGTGCAGGCATTGATTGCGCGAGGGCGTACGGTGCGTGCGCTGGTTCGGCGGACCAAACCGACGTCGCCGCCCGGGTTCGCCTGGGAGGGCGAAAACCCGTTTACAAGCGACCGCCTGGAGCTGGTCGAGGGCGACATGACGGACCCCGAGTCGCTTCGGCGCGCGATGGCCGGATGCAGCCACCTGTTCCACGTTGCCGCCTGCGCAAAGAACTGGGCGCCGGATCCCAAGGTGTACTACGATCAAAACGTCGTGGGAACGCGGAATGTCTTTGCCGTTGCCCGCCAAGTGGGAGTGCGCCGGGCTGTGTGGACTTCGAGCGTCGTCACGTTCGGCCCGACACGGCCCGGCGAGGTCGGCGATGAAGCCATACCGCAGGTCACCCCCCGCTACTTCACCGAATACGAAGCCTCGAAGGCGGCAGCGGAACGCGAGGTGCTGGCGCTGGCGGCCGAGGGCTTCCCGGTGGTGGTCGTCAACCCAACACGGGTTTATGGCCCGGGGCACCTGACCGAGGGCAACACGCTGTCGCGGCTGATCGACGATTACGACCGCGGACGCGTGCCCCTGCTGCTGAACCGGGGGGTCAACGTCGGCAATTATGTGCTGGTCGACGACGTGGTTGAGGGCCACTTGCGGGCCATGGAACACGGACGCGTCGGCGAACGCTATATTTTGGGCGGCGAAAACGTTTCGCTCAAGGAGTTCTTTCGCACCATCGACCGGGTGAGCGGCAGGCGGCATACGCAACTGCCCATCCTCGGCTTCTCGCCGTTGGTGTTCGCCTGGGCCCTGAAGAAGCGCGCCGAATGGTTCGGGGTCTATCCGCGCATTACCCCGGGCTGGGTTCGCACGTTTCTTGCCGAGTGGGCCTACCGCTGCGACAAAGCGGAGCGCGAGTTGGGGTACACGGCAACGCCGCTGGAACAGGGCATTCGCATCACCTACGCGTGGCTGCTCCGTGCCCGGAAGGAGTTGGCATGATTGGTGCATTGGTTCGGGCGCTGGCGGAAAGCGCGCGCGGCTCGCAGCGCAAGCCGACGGTGGTCCTCCTCAGTTCGACCGTCCTGATGATCGTTTGGTGGTATTTCGGCTCGCCGCAGTTCTATCGCGATCATTTCGCCCCGGCTGCAGGCGGGGCGCCCGCCGCGCCCGCCATTTATTACTTTGCGAGTTGCTTCGTGCTGCTCGGCGTCATTCCCGCGATGATTGTCAAGTTCGGGTTTCGCGAGCCTCTGGCCCAATACGGGGTGCAGTGGGGCCACCGGATTCGGACGCCGCGATCTTTGTTGATTCTCGGGCCTTTATTCGTGGTGGGCGGGTTTATTTCGTCGCGCACTCCGGCCGTGGCCGAGTACTATCCGATCAACGCCTCCGCGTGCGAGTCCGCCGGGGCGTTCGCCGCGCACGCGTTCTGGTATCTGCTGTTTTACCTCGGCTGGGAGTTCCATTTCCGGGGTTTTCTTCAGTTCGGCCTCCGCGGATCCCTGGGGTCGACCAACGCCCTGCTGGTGCAGGTGATGGCTTCCTCGATGCTGCATTTCGGCCGGCCGGGTGTGGAAACGCTTTCGTCCGTCCTCGGCGCCATCCTTTGGGGCTGGCTCGCTTATCGCACGCGCTCGCTGCTTTCCGGCCTCGGACAGCATTACCTGCTGGGCCTGTCGCTGGACTTCTTCCTGTGCCGCCGCTAATGCCGGTCGATCATGCCGCCTTTTTCGAGGGGTGTCTTGTTTCCAACGGCGGCAGTCACGGAGGCGGGCTTAGAACGTGCCTTACGCCGCGTCGCTGTACGCGGCAAGCCGGCGCCGCGCCCGCTCGAGATCGGCAAGCGTGTCGACACCGAGGCTCTCATGTTCGGTTTCGACCACGGCGATTGGGAACCCGTGCTCGAGCGCTCGAAGCTGTTCGAGCTTCTCGGCCTTCTCGAGGTCGGTTTGCGGCAAACTCGCAAACCGCAGCAGGAAGTCGCGCCGGTACACGTACAGGCCCACGTGCTGCCAGTGGATCGGCGCGGCCGGGAGCGACGGGTCGGCTTCGCGCACGTGAGGGATGGGGCTGCGGGAAAAATACAGCGCGCGCCCCGATGCGTCGCATACCACTTTCACGACGTTCGGGTCAGCGAGGCGCCGCGCATCGGCGATGCGATGCCGTACCGTGGCCATGGGAAGGGCCGGGTCGTGCAGCAGCGGGCGAATCGCCGCGTCGATGGTGCCCGGATCGATCAGCGGCTCGTCGCCTTGCACATTCACAACCAGGTCGCTCGGGAAGCGATGCGCGACCTCGGCCAGCCGGTCGGTGCCCGTGGCATGGTCGGTGCGGGTGAGCAGAACGTGTGCGCCGTACGGCCGGAGTGCATCGACCACGCGCTGGTCGTCGGTGGCGATCAGCACCTCGTGGACCAGCTCGGCCTGCAAAGCACGCTGGTACACGTGCCACACCAGCGGCTTTCCCGCAAGGTCGGCAAGGACCTTCCCCGGCAAGCGAGTGGAACCGTAGCGCGCAGGAATGACGGCAAGAACCTTAGCCATGATAGGCGGGAGCATACCCAACCCGCCGATACGCGCCAAGACGAATCGGCAAAACCCGCGCTCCAACGCTCCATTCGCTCCATTCGCTCCATTCGCTCCCGCGTTCCATGGCAACGGAGGGAGCCACGGAGAACGGTTTCACGCCCGGTTCATCCGTGCTGCGGCATCGAGGATCGGGCTGAACCGTTGAGGAGGCAGCGGGTGTACAACGCCGTGGCCTCGGCGGTGACCTCGGGGTCGTAGCCCCCCTCAAGAACGGTGATCATTTTGCCGCCAGAGTGGGCGGCGGCTACATTCAGAAGGGTATGGGCGATGGACTCGAAGTCCTCGGTTTCCAGCCCCAGGTCGCCTACGGGATCGGCTCGGTGCGAATCGAAACCGGCGCTGACGAGCACGAGTTGCGGCCGAATTCGGTCCGCGAACTGTTCGAGCCGGCCGGCAAAGAGTTCCAAATAGTCGCGGCGCGCGATACCGTAGGGTACGGGGATGTTCATGGTAGTGCCCACACCATGCCCGCCGCCGGTCTCTTCTTCTTTGCCCGTGCCGGGGTAGTAGGGCCACCGGTGGATCGAAAAGAACGCGGTTTTGGGGTCGTCCCAGAAGGTGGCCTGCGTGCCGTTGCCGTGATGGATGTCGAAATCGACGATCAGAGCCCTCTCCAGCCCAAACTCGGCGGTGGCCACCATGGCGGCGATGGCGATGTTGTTGAACAGGCAGAAGCCCATCGCCCGGTTCATCATGGCGTGGTGGCCCGGTGGACGGACGATACACATGGCCGTGTCGTCCTCGCCGTGGAGAATTCGGTCCACGGCATCGCAGCAACTGCCGGCGGCCATCAAGGCCACGTCGTACGATGCAGGGCTGAGGACCGTGTCGGGTTCGAGGTAGCCGCCACCGGCTTTGCACGCCCCCCAGATCTCCGTAATGTACTGGGGCGAATGGACGCGAGCGAGCCGCTCAGGGGAAATCGCCACCGGTTTTGGGCGTGTACAGCGGTCCCACAGGCCTTCCGCCTGCAGTTTCGGCTCAATCAGACGGATACGATCCGCCCGCTCCGGGTGATTGCCCGTCTCGTGCTTGAGAAAACAGGGGTCGGTGTACAGAAGCGTCATCGTTTCATCAATCGCAAATTGCAGGCCGTGACCGATACCATCAACATTACGCGGTTTCTCGACAGAAGTCAAAGGGAGCCCCTTGCGTAGGCCCGCCTCCCCACGAGAGGGGTTTTCTCATCGAAACAGCTTGACAGGTCATGTGGTTCGGCGTTACTCTATGAAGGTAGGCGTGGTCTTCTCTGCTCGCTGTAGCTGAGAGTTGTGTTCTCATTTCGTCGCCTGGCCTTAGTTGCCCCAGTAACGAGATCGTGTGTCCCAGAAGCTCTGGTAACGTACCCGTAAACGGTTATTCGCACCATGATGTTCCGCAGTTCGCCCCGTCCTTCTCAGGTTCTTTTTCTTTCGACGTCGTTGCTTCTTGCATGGTGGCTCGTTGGTCCGGCGGCCCTCGCGCAGCAGGGGGCAGGCATTGCTGCCGATGCGCAAGCCGATGAGCCGGACCTGCCGGCGGAGGAAACGCCTGATCCTGCGGCGGCACGTCCTCGGGCAGCCGAGGCGCAACCACCGGGGCGGACGGCAACGGCTCCGGCGCGCCCCGATATCGGCACGAAGCCGTATTTGGTCCTGCAGGTTGACGAGGACCAGAGGCGCGAGCGATTCAACGTGATGGCCATGCTGCGGAATCGGAAGTTTGAACCGGGCGAGGAGGAACGATTCGAGGCCTACTACCGCCGCTATTTCCTTCCGCGGTGGACGCAACCGGCCAACCGCGCATCGCTTCCGCTGTTGCGGAGGGAGTTGCGTAATAATCTGCTCTCGGGCAGGACCGGTCCGCCGCACAAGCGATTGCAGGCGGTCATCCTCGATTACCTGGGCAAGATGGCCTCGGCCAACGTGCATCCGGCGGCTCGCGTGAACGCCATGCTGATGATTGGCGAACTGAACGCCGAGGAGCCGCTTCGTGCCGGCGATACTCCAACGCCGCTGCCCGCCGCCTTGCCCGTCTTGCTCCAAGCGCTCGGCGACGACGAGCAGATCGATCCCGTGAAGGTTGCGGCTCTGGTTGGCATTATCCGCTACACCCAGTTCGGACAACTCACACCCGAGGCGACCTCGGCCGTTCAGCAGGCCATGATCCGATTGGCGCAATCGCCGGGGGCGCCGGCTCGGTCGCCCGAGGGCCATGCATGGATGCGGGCGCAGGCCGCCAAGGCACTGGGATTGCTCGGCTCGGTCGGCCGGAATGCCGAGGTACCGCGACTGCTCACCAACCTCGTGGCCGATCGCCAGCTCGATATGCTGGTCCGATGTCGCGCGGCCACCGCGCTGGGGCAACTGAACTATACGGGGGCCGATGGGCTCAGCGCCGCGCAACCGATCGCCGCGCTCGGCCGGCTCGCCGCCGACGCGATCCGCGCCGATACCGACCATTTCGACGAAGACCCCAACGGGTTCTCGCGCCGAAGGGTGAAGGCCCGGCTCGTGGCCGTGCTGCAAGGGCTTGCCGGTGACGAAGACGAACCCTCCCAAGGTATCGCACCCCTGGTCGGCGCGGCGGACGAGAAAGCGACCTATGACTCCCTGCGGGAGCAAATCGAAAAGCTATCGGCGCTGTTCGACGACAGGCAAAGCGGCGACGCGGAAATCGTGCAAGCGCTGCGAGCTTCGCTTGCCGGCTTGGAGCCGGCACGCAGTCCCGCGACCGCGCAGACAGGGCAATAATCGAGTCGGCTTGGGAGGTCGGCTTGATCGCGTTCGAATGGAAAACGGCGTCGCGTTGGCACGCGGCGCTTGCGGGCGACACTTCGGTGCCCCCACAACGTCATAACGGCAAAAGGACTTGCCAACAGTGACAGAAACCTTTTCACGCTTCCGGGCTTTTCGAGCGGCATGCCTGACTTGCGCCGCGGGCGCATGCTGCCTTCTTGCCGGCTGTGGTCGCTTGGCAACCCGCCCGTCGACTTGGCCCCTGCTGCCGGTCGAGCGCGCCGACGGCGCTGAAACCGCTTCGAGCATCGCCCCAACTGCGGAGCCCGCTTCAGCCCCCGGAATCGCGGAAGCTGACTGGAGCGTGCTCGAGCGGTCTGTGGCGGAGGGCGATGACGGCCGCCGGCGCAGTGTGTGGATTCGGGCGATTCCGGAAACGACCGGCACGGGAGAGGGCCCGCTCCCAGACCCGGAGGCGCGGTGGCGTTACCCTGACCTCGATGAACTCCTCGCGCGGCCGGCAGAGCGGCAGCCGGCGTTCCATCGTGCCATCGGCACCTCGAATGGGGTCGCGGCCGCCAACGCGGCTATCGCGCTGGCTCGGCTTGGCGATGCCTCGGGCGCGAAGCGATTGTTTGAAGCAGTCGAAACGCCGTCGCTCCCGCTGCCCATGCGATGTGCCGCCGTCGAGGCGTTGGGCAACTTGCCCGGCGACGAGCCGCGACGGCTGCTCAGCAAGCTGCTGGACCAATATGCCGAGCCCTCCGCCCGAGAGAGGCGGTCCGTGTACCTGCCGGAATTGCACGCTGAGCTGATTGCCGCGCTGGGGCTCCACGTCAGCCCGGCCGGCGATGAACGGTTTCAGGCCGCGCTGCGCAGTCGATCGGTTGCGGTGCGGCTGGAGGCGGTGCGCCGTTGGACGCACGATGACGCGTCGCCGCTGCCCGAGGCCCTGATCGACCTGCGCGCCGCAGGCGACCCGCGATTGCGAATTGCCGTCATGGAAGCCGTTGCCGCGCGGCAACATGCCGACGCCCATCGGCTGCTCGGCGAAGCGGTGCACGACCATGCCCTGGACGTTCGGCTTGCGGCGATTCGCGGTTTGGGCGCCCTGGCCGACGCCGAGGCCGTCGCGCTGCTCGAGCCGCTGCTGAGCCATCACGCCACTCGAATGCGCGAAGCCGCCGTAGCGGCCCTTGCCGCGTCGGAAGCGTACGATATCCTGCTGAAAGCCGCCGGCGACGAGTCGTGGCGCGTTCGCATGGAAGTTGCGCGAGCCCTGGCCGGGTTCGACGGGCACGAAGCGTCGCGAGCCGCGCGCACCCTGCTCGACGACGCCAGCCCGGAAGTGCATCGGGAACTGCTGGCATCCGTAGGCCGGTGGCCCGTCGAACAAGCCGGGCCCATCCTGCTCGATGCCATGGCCAAGGACAGCTTTTCGTGCCGCAAGGCCGCGGCCCATCAGCTTGCCGCCCAATGGCCGCAGGCCGCTTCGTTTCCCGCCGATGGCCCACCGGAACGGCGCCGTGTTGAACTGCAACGACTCGCCAAGGCGTTTCGCGAACAATTCCCGATGGTCGAAGAGGGGCCGCCTGAGCCGGAAACAGGAAACGATGGGCAGGCGGTGTCGTCGGAGGAGCTTGAGCGAGTCGAGCAACTGCTCGCCGCGGAGGATATGGCGGGGCTCAGTGCGTTGGGGCCCCGTTGCATCGACGTGCTGGAAGTCCTGGCCCTGGACCGGCAGCGCCGCCTGCCGGAGGACGTTTACCTGAAGGTTTTGCCCGACATGCATCCGGCATTTGCGCTGCTCGCGCGTTTGACGAATGACGACGTGATTGAGCGACGCCGGGCAGCGGCCGAACTCGATGCGCTGGCGGAAAAGGGCCACCTCGGCCCGCTGGCCGCTGAGCGATTGTGCCGTCTGGTCACACCGGAGCCCGATGCGTTGGTATTCCAAAGCGTGCTTTCGGCGGTGGCCGCCGACCGGAGCGAGACGGCGCACCGGATCGCCTACGCGGCGGTGGGCCACCCGGCAGCCGAAGTGCGCCGGCGCGGCTGCATGCATTTGGCCGCACACCCCGACGCGAAACACGCGCCCGCCCTACTGCCCGCCATCGAAGATGAAAGCGATGCGGTGGTGGTGGCGGCACTACGGGCCTTGGCTGCGAGTGGGCATCTTGCCGACACCGGTGCGTTGGACGAACTGCTGCGCAGCGGCAACGAACCGCTTCAACTGGAGGTGGCGCTGGCCTTGGTGCACCTGGACGATCCGCGCGGTGTGGCCACGCTGGAACGACTGGCCTACAGTCACGACGCCGCCGTGCGGCGGCGGGTGGCCGAGACGATGGGCGAATTGGCCGATCCGATCTTCACGCCCAACCTGATCCGTTTGCTGGACGACCGCGTCAGCGTGATGCGCGCCGCACTGGCCGCCTTGCCGGCCACGGCCGGCGAGGACCAGTCGCTTTTACCGGACGGCGCCCCGGCCACAACCACCGAACGCGTGCGCCGCTGGAAGGCCTGGTTCGCGACGCAATAGGGCCGGCCTAGCAACCGTTACGGGTTTGCCGAAGGCTGGTGGGTGTTCGCGAGGTACGGTGCTGGCGGTTTCCGCGTCTTAAAATGGCTCTTCCGTTTCTAGGTGCAGCCCGCTTCATTGTCGTAGGCACACGCCGTGTGCCGTCCCTGAAACAAAGGCTTTCTGCACTTAGAAACGGAAGAGCCCCTAAAATCAATCCCCGAGCATTTCCATCTCGCGCCACTCGGCCTTGAGCCGTTGAAGCTCCTCCTCCTGGTCGTCGCTGTAGTGGCCTTTGCGGTGGGCGTAGGTGTCCAGCCAGGTGGTCAGCCGTTCGAGGGCCTCGGCGTCGAGTTGCACGTCGTGGTGGCCGGCCAGGAGCAGGGCCATGAGCTTGCTGTTTTGCGCGACGCACTCGCCGACGAACGACTGGTCGCGCTCGAAGGCCAGCTTCAGCAGGTCGTCGTTGGCGTAGTGGATGAGGCTGTCGTACGAGCGCTCGGGCGTGAGGTCGAAGGCCGCTGCCTCGCGGTCGTCGGCGCCGGGCCGGTGGCAGGAAACGCAGTACCGGTCGAGCACCGGCTGCACGAGCCGGTCGTAACGCAACGGCCAGGAGCCCTCCGGACCGGGGCGCAGCCGGGAGGGTTCCCTGCGCGCGGCCAGCGGAAGACTGCCCACCGCCGGCGAAAGGTCGCGGTGCTCGTGGCAGCCGATACACGCGAGCGTTTGCCCCGGCTGAACGTAGGTGAGCGACCGCATCGTTTGCACGGCGAACCCCTCGGCGTCGAGCGCTTGGAACAGCACGGGCACGCCGCTGGGCACGCGGAAGTGGGCCGAGCCGTCCTCGGCCACCGGCACCGTCCCCAGGATGTACTTGCCGGGGTCTTCCCGCGAAACGCCCAGCACCGGCTGGTTCATGTGCGGCTGCACCTTCGGCGGCACGGCCACCACGCGCAGGCTGCGGATCGTCCCGCGCGGCAGCCCCTCCATGCCCCGGTACACGTCTTGCAGCAGATACCGGCCTTCCTGCGGCCCGTCCCATGCGGCCAACTCGGCTACGGCCGGCGGACGTTGCCTCGGCCGGAGGGGCAGCGGCGTGAGGCTCGAAATGTCGGGGTCGCGGTAGAGCAGTTCCAGGTTGCCCAGCGAATCGGCAAAGTACACGCCCATCGACGCAACGGGGTTGTTCGCCGGGTCCATCAGCATGGTATGCTTCGGCAGCGGGGCGTCGCTCCAGGTCACCAGAAAGAAGTCTTCCGAGAGCGGGTGCGGGTTGAGGTAGTAGTGTCCCGGCCAGCCCTCGCTCTCCGGGAAGCAGACCTCGGGCGTCAGTCGCGTCAAAGGCCCTTCGCCCTCCGTGCCCCGCGTGCGGTCCAACAGCACGATCGACCCGCCCAGGTTCGAGTGGTGCGCCGAAGCGGTGAACATGAGCTTCTGCGAGCCGGGCACCGGCTGCGCCTCGAACACGCAGTCGAGCAGCTTCGTGTAGTTGCCGTACACAAGCTGCGGGTTGGTGCCGTCGGGGTTCTTCGACCAGAGGCTCATGAACGACTGGTTGAAACGGTCGATGTAATCCCAGCGGGCGTACAGAATGCGCCCGTCGGCCGCGACGAACGGCGTCCACTCGAAGTTCTCGAACGCCGAGATGGGCAGCAAGCCCGTCCCGTCCGGGCGCATGCGGTGCAGGGTATACACGGCCACCGGCCGGCGGTTGTCGCCCCCGCAGCGGACGTAGCTGTCGGGCAGGTCGGGCACGTCGAGCGTGGCCCGCGCGCTGCACGGGGTTACCTGCACCGAGCGGCCCTTGCGCGTCGAGAGGAATACGATATCGCCGTTGGGCAGATACCTCGCGTCGAAGCAGTCGTACTTGCCGCGGGTGAGGCGGCGGACACCCGAACCGTCCAACGCCATCTCGTACACCTGGTAGAAGGCGTCTTCGGGCAGGTTGTCTTTGTTCACTTTGTCGGCGATCTTGTGCACTTCCGGGTAGTACTTCGCGTAGGCGAACAGCACGCGGGTGCCGTCGAACGACAGGTCGGGCCGGATGAAGCTGCCGGTCTCCCAGCCTTCGGTGAGGCATCGCACCCGGGGGCTGTCGGTCTGGAACCCTTCGAGCACGTACAGCCCGCCACCGCCCCGCGACCACCAGCCGTAGTATTCGTCGGACATGTGCGGGAAACCGGGTGGAATGCGCTGGGTGAACAGGATCGAATCGAAGTCCAAGAGCGGGTTGCGCAGGGCCATGCGCCGCACGGCCCAGCGCGACTGGAAGTAAAGGGCCTGCCGCTGGTCGGCCGGCGCATCGGCGGGAAGCCGCGCGAGCCGCGCCTGCACGCGCTGGAGTTCCCGCACTTGGTCGTCGACGTTCGCGCCGAGCGCGCGGAGCTTCTCGGCCAGCTTCATTCCGCGGGCGATGATCCGATCGGTCTGGTACACGCGGTCGTGCCCGGCGGCCCCGGCAGGACTCGCCTTGGACCATTGGCTCAGGCTGCTTTGCGTGGCCGGCTTGCCCAGGGCGATGTTCTCGGCATCTGCTGAAGGGGACAGTCCCATTTTCCCGGCGACAGGCGGTTTCCCGGAACCATGATTCTCTTCGCCGCGAAAATCGGGACAGTCCTCCGTAGCCGGATACACCTGCACTTCATCGAGATGAAAGTAATTGCGGCCGGGAACCTGGAGCCGGACGAACCGGGCGCGGCGGTCGGCCAGATCGACCACGAGCGGCTTCTTGTCCGAGTAGCCCCAGAAGTCGGTGCCGTCGTGCTGGTATGCCTGGCGGAAGTCCTTGCCGTCGTCGCTTAGCAGCACCTTGATGCGCCGGTTGCGCGAGCCGGTGGCGTCGCACCGGTTGTAGAGCACCACTCGGCCGAGTTCGATCGGCTCGCCAAGGTCGACCTGCCACCAGGGATCGTCCTCCATTTCCGTGTGGAATCCCCAGGTGCCGTCGATCACGCCGTCGACGCCGCCGGCAGCGTCGGCCTCGCGGGTGAGGCTGTCGGCGGCGGAACCGTCGGGCACGCCGCGCACCTCGTCCTGGCGGAGCCAATCGGCCTCGATTTGCTCCGGACCGACCGCCGCAGCGATACGATACAGGAACAGAAGACACGTCAGGGCAATCAGGGAATGTCGCATTATCATCTCATCCTCTTGGGACAACGGTTGTGGAAGTTTGTCAAGAAAACGCCAGTTCAGGCCGCGCGAAGTAGAAACGGTCAGCGAATCCGGATGTTCCGGTAATACACGGGCGAACTGTGGTTCTGCAACCCGATGTAGCCCTTTTCCCGCTTCAGGCCGGGCGTGTCGGGAAAACGCTCGGCCAGGGTGTCGAGGTCGGCATCGAGCACCTGCTGGCCGTTCACCCAGACCGCGCAGCGACGACCATCAAGCCGAATGCGCATCGACTGCCATTGACCGGCCGGCTTCGTTACCCGCTTCGAGGGCGCCTGGACCGCGTAGATGGCGCCGGTGTACTGGTTGGGCTGTAAGTTGGCCCAACGGGGGCCTTCGTCGTCGAGAATCTGGATTTCAAAGCCCTCCACCCAAGGCGCGCCGGCCGCCGGTGCCCGCACAAAAACCCCGCTGTTGCCGTCTTCGGGAATCTTGAACTCCAGGCTCAGTTCGAAGTCGGCATATTCGCGATCGGTGCGCAGCCATTGCGATCCGCGCTCCCCGGTACACATGAGCACACCGTCGTCGGCGCTCCAGTTGGTGATCGGCCCACCCACGCCATGCCATCCGGTCAGGTCCTCGCCGTTGAACAGCGCTTGCCATGCCGCGCCGTCGTCCGCCCGCACCAACGCAGGCAGCAGCGACAGCACCACCGTGACAGAGACACAAAATACACGTTTCATGGTTTTACTCCTCTTGACTGTTTATAGTCGGTCTTGCGGTAACGATCTAT
>SKZG01000563.1 GCA_007127495.1 Planctomycetales bacterium | reverse complement strand
TTCCAGTTCCGCAGCTACCTCGAACCGCTCGCCGTCATGGTGGCCATTCCTCTCTCGCTCATCGGCGTCGTGGCCGGGCATCTGATCATGGGCATCTCGCTGAGCATGCCGAGCATCCTGGGGTTCGTCTCCCTGGCCGGCATCGTGGTGAACGACTCGATTTTGCTGGTCCTTTTCCTGAAGCAACGCCGGGACGAGGGGGCCGACGTGCTCGAGTCGGCCCGGCTGGCCAGCCGGCAGCGATTCCGTGCCATCGTGCTCACCTCGCTGACGACTATCGCCGGGCTGTTGCCCCTGCTGGCCGAGCGCAGTCTCCAGGCCCAGGTGCTCATCCCCCTGGCCACCAGCATCGCCTTCGGGCTGATGGCCTCCACCGTGCTGGTTCTGCTGGTGATTCCCAGCCTGTACCTGATCCTGGACGACTTCGGCCTGGTCGAGAAGCGGGCAGGTGAAGGGGAGAGGTCAAGAAGGAAGGAGTGAACGACCTTGATCGCAAGTCGCAACTTTGCGAAGCGCTATCACTTGCCAGCATCGCAACGTTACCAAGAAGCAAGAATCGTTCACGGGGCAAGCGGCCATATTCCTCGATTTCGGACGAAGGGAACAACCCCTCTGTAAACGGTCGCCAAAAACACAACCGGCCGCCGAAATGTGCCTCGGCGGCCGGTTGAACATCAGCGACTCCACCTCTCTCACTTCAGATACGCGGTCCCCACAACCGGAGGCAACGGGGCTCTATGTAACGGGTCAAGGTGCGTCGCGGCCGATTGGCCGGCAGGGTTGTCCGCCCCGCAGCACACGCTTCGTGCGGCGCCGGCACGGCACGCGGGCACACACTTATAGACGGGCACCTCGCATTCGATCTCCTTCTTCTTCAGCCTTTTGCGGCACCGTACTCGGGTACACTTGGGCGGGCACTGGGCCCGGGCCTTGGCACGCTCCGCCGCGCAGGGATCGCACGCGCCGCAGGCGGTGCCGCACGTGGCCGGCTGGGCGCAAGCAGCGCCTGTGCAAGAGCCTCCCTTGCAGCCGCCCAACAGGCGAGAGCCGGGCAGGGCGGGGCAGTGCTCCTCGCACTCCACCACCCACACCGTCTTCTTCACCTTCTTCATTTCCACGATCACCCTGCAATCCGGCCGGCCGCAGTTGACCGGGCATGCCACACCCTGAACACCGGGGCTGCAAGCCTCGACGCTCGCCGGCACACACGCACCTGGGGTGCAGCAGCCGCCGGCCGCCTCGGCCGCGCCGGCAATCGCCAGGGCGAATGCCAGCCCAAATAAACTGACCATCATTCTCATATTGGTTTCTCCTTGTTCGTTGTGCCTGGGGCACAAAGGCTCGTCTGGATTAACGGACTACGAAATATGCCGGTGGTTCGTCCCCCCCGGCCTAGAAGTCGAACTGGGCACGCATCGTGACGGCGTTCAGGTAGCCGTCGGCGCCGTCGCGCGTCGCCTGAATGTAGTTGGCCATCATTCGCGAGTTGCGGGTGAGGTGCCAGTTCAGACCCAGGGTATGGACGTTGCCCCGGCCGCCGTTGACCGATGCATCGACCAGGTCGATATGGCCGTACCGATAGGTCGCTTGCCAACCACCCGTGCCCATACGAATGATTCCGTCCTCGTCGCGGACTCGGAAGAAGTTTTCGTAAGGCGTAACGCGGTCGAACCGGCCTCCACTACGCCGATACGCGCGGTGTTCGCCGGTGAGCCAGTAGCTCAACTCGACATACATGGCATCAAATCCGGGGTCCGCGTTCTCCCGGCGATGGACCAGGGCTTTCACGTACTCCGACTGGACCGAGAAGGGGCCGTAAACGAGGGCCAACTCCACGCCCACCAGGTGCCAGTTTGCGGCGTCGAGCATGGTTCCCGTGTTGACAAACCGGTCGCTGAAGCTGTTGTCGGGCCGCTGCCGGAACCGGAGTCTGTCATCCTCGACGTCGCGGTAGCTGTAGTAGCCGCCCACGTGCAGCAGGCCGCGTCCTTCGGTGGCCTCGTCGTACCACGGCAGCCACGTGGCGCGCATCGTCAGCGCGTTGCCGCCGTTTTGCCCGAAGGTTCGCGGCGGCGTCTCGTCCACCTCACGGAACAGGCCGATGTGGAAGGTGGCGGTTTCCAACTCGTTGTGTCCGCCTACCTGGACCCCGAGGTTACGCGCGGGGATGAAGCAGTTGAGCACGCTGCGTTCCTGCATCGTGATGTGGTTGGAACTGGTCAACTCCTCCAGGCTGGCCGGCTCTTTGAAGTGGCCGATCTTGATCGTTTGCAACAGCGGCAGGTCGGTCATTTCCAGGAACACGTCCTTGAAGGCCGTTTGCTGCAAATCGCCGGCGGTGCCGGCAAAATCCATCTCGATCTGCCACTTGAACACGTCGAACATGCCGCCGCCTGCGCCGAGGCGAGTGCGGCGGAACTTCGTACCGTTGTCAGCGTTCACCAGATCGCCGCTGAACAGGGCCGTGTCCAGGTGCATGCGGCCGCGAAGCGAGGCGCTCGGCCGGCCCGCCGCGCGCCGCTTGGCCGCGGCCTCGGCATCCTGAATCTTCTTCAGCGAGCCTTCCAGGTCGGCCACGCGGTCGGCCAGGGCGGCGCCATCGGCGGTGAAAGAACTGGAAACCGGGTGGTAGACCGGAGGCGACTCACGATGGACCGCCGACCAGTCGGCCGTTTCGGCCGTCATGGCGTAGCCTGCGTCGGCCGGCACCATGATTTGCTGGGCGGTTGCGGTGGCCGCCAGGCCACAACAGACCGCCACGGCCAGCGTACAGGCCGGCCAGGGGTGAATACGTCCGTGCATTGACTCTCTCCTGAAGCAATGTGTGGATGGACCTTTCCAAATTGGGGCATGGCTTTACCCCGGAGGACCGCTCGGACTGGTTGCCCGCCCGTATCGGCCATCCCCCCTGAAGGATACCCCCCTGTTCCTTTCCCTGCGAAAGCCTGACGTGACGTGGGTAGCCGTCCATGGCAGGCGTGCGTGTCATCCAGTCGTTCGCGGCGGTCCACGAAATACCGCTCCAACCGGATTGTTCGCGCTTTACGGCGGCACCGGCAGATCCGTTCCGACTCGATGCCCTAGTGATTAGTTCGGGCGGCACGTATCGAAACTATGTTAGCGATGAGAAAACGTCAAAACGAAGCCGATACCCACCCCTCCAGAGCCCGGTATTTCCACTACAGCCCGCAGGGTCGCATATCAATCCACGGACGAAGACGTGTACGCAGCGATCGCACCGGCCTTGCACAAAGCGGGCTTCGACGCCGTCGGCACGCCCGAGGACGGCCGCCTCGTTGTCGGATGAGTTTTCGACGCCCCAAACCCGCCGCTCGGCTATGCCACGTCGATCGTGGCCGCCTCCGGCTGCGCTGGTTGTACGACGCAACGTGGGAACGGATGGCCCGCCGCGAGGCCGTCCCCGGCGTTCATGTGCCACAGCCCTTCGAGAACGCTTTCCCAAGTCCGCTCGGCAGCGTTTTGCAGCGCCCGCCGTCCCAGCGACTCGCGCAGGTCCGGTTCGGCACACAATCGCTCCATGGCGTCGGCCAACGCGCCAGGCCGATCCACGTCGACCACCAGGCCGGAATGGTGCGTGCGCACGATGTCGGGCGGCCCTCCACGATCGCTGACAATGGCCGGAATCCCCGAGGCTTGCGCCTCCAGCACGGCATTCCCAAAGGTGTCGCTCGTGGAGGGGAACACCAAGCAGTCGGCGCTGGCGTAGGCCGCGGCAAGGTCGGCGGTGGCAAGGAAGCCGGTAAAGAGCACGGGCAGCCCGCGGCATTCCTCCTTCAGCGAGGCCAGGTCAGGGCCGTCGCCCACGATGGCCAGGTTCGCGTTCCGACCGCGTGCGAGTAGTTCGCGGAACGCCTCGGCAAGCTGGGGCAGGTTCTTTTCGACCGACACCCGGCCAACATACAGACTGACGGGGCGCCGTGCGTCCAGAAACGCCTTCGGACGCGGTCGAAACAGTGCGCAGTCAACCCCTCGTGG
The DNA here is from genome assembly GCA_007127495.1 of Planctomycetales bacterium. Classification (GTDB taxonomy): domain Bacteria; phylum Planctomycetota; class Planctomycetia; order Pirellulales; family Thermoguttaceae; genus PWXP01. The sequence goes on along the minus strand of SKZG01000563.1, from coordinate 23 downwards.
CCAGAGCACCAGGTTGCCGAAAC
>SKZG01000172.1 GCA_007127495.1 Planctomycetales bacterium | reverse complement strand
GCTTGTAGGTCGGGTTCTCGGTGTGCCCGCCGCTGTAGCCGACCTCGGCGTCCGCAACGCCCTCGATCTGTCGGAATGCGGCCTCGACGCCCCAAAAACACCCCGCTCCAAATACTGCCTGTTCCATGATTTCTTCTTTCTGCTCTTGTGGCTGGGCGTGGTCCTCGGCCGTCGCAGTCAGTGACGGCCCGGCCCCGACCGATCCTGAACAACCGGCGGCCGCCCACACGACGCTCGCCACCAACCAGGCGCCCCCCCATGGGAACCCCCTGCATGGCGCGTTCCCAAGGCCGGGTCGCGCAACCCGGTGTCCATGTGGAGTGCAATAGATTGCGGCTTCGGCGAGCCACTTGGCTGTACACGTCGTTCGCATGCCATTCCCCTGATTGGTTTCTAGCTAAGCGTTCACGGGCCGGGAAATCAGCCGCAGGGCGCTAGCCCAATGCCACTTACTTTGTAGCGGCACGGCGCGAGCCGTCCGGTATTACAGTCGGAAAACCGGGCGGCTCGCGCCGCTCCGCTAACAAAATGCCCCCAAATGGTCCCAAAGTAAGTGGCATTGGGTTCTAGCCCCCGGTTTGCCTGGCTCGAACGCGAACCGGACGCTAGCGCGTTGCGGCTAATTTCCTACCCGTGAGCGCTTACGAATGTCCATCCTACAGAAACCTCGGCCGTCACGATATTGCCGCCAAACTAAATCTGTGCAACAATCGAGCCGAACGGTATTGTCCCCTTACCGCCCGAAGTGAACAGGCCCACCTGAACGGTGAGGGCAAAGCAAATCGAGCAGGATCGGCCAATGGCGAATCGGGAACCCACAGGCTGGCAGGACCAGCGATACGCGGAAATCTATGAGGCCGCCTGCGCCATGGTGCGCCATCGGCGGCAGAGTGACCCGGCCTTTACCGTCGACACGCTTCGTGGGCTGCTGAAGGCCGCGTACGCCGGTGAGGCCGATGGCTGGCTCGGCAAGACGACACTTGAAACCATCTCCGACGCTTCCACCATCGCCGCCTACGAAGCGATGCTCCATCAGTGGCAGGAGGAAATCGACCAACCGTGAGGGCTCGCTCCGATGGTTCTGTTAACCCTCACGCCGTAAACGGCGTCACCGGGTTGATCCCAACGGCCCGATGTTTGGCAACGAGACAGCGCCCCCCCTCTTGCGGGCTGCATTGGCCGCTATAAAACGACCGAAATATCGGCGCAAATTTGGTAATACGAATGGTTTCCGACGCATGACCATTCATTTAGTGAACTAAGCTTCCTTTGGGCAGGGATTTGCGCAGGCCGGGCCGGGCGATGATCGTCCGGTCCTACCCTGTCCACGGGCAGCCGGGAAGCAGGCGGAAAGGGCCGGATGAGCTTCCTTGGCATGGCCGACATTCACACAAGCTTGCCAGGAGGCAGCCCAATTGAAAGAACACGTTGTGGCAAAGACCGATTCCGAAGTCTTGCCCCTCCGCGACGACCGCGGGGAGGGAAGGGATCGGATCGCCATGAGTCACGATGTTACGGATCGGGTTCAGGCCGGGCAAGCGCTGCGCGAAGAAGAAGGCCGATACCGGGCCATCTTCGAGGCGACAACCAACGCGTTGCTGATCTTTAGCAGCGATGGGACCATCATTGAAGCCAACCCGGCCGCGTGTGCTCTTTATGGCTACCCGCGAGAAAGTTTCCTCGGCCTCTCCGGCCGAGACATCGTCCACTGCGACTACCATTCTCGCTTCGCTGAGTTTCTGCGCAAGGTCGTCGCAGGCGAACCATTCCACGCCACTTCGCGCGACATCCGTCGCGACGGCACGGAAATCGACATTGAGGTGCACGGCACCGGTTTGGTTTTTCAGGGTGAGCCGGCACTGCTGGCGGTCGTGAGCGACGTTACGGAGCAGCGTCGGGCCCAGCGGGAACTTCGCGAATATGCCGAGGCGCTCGAGATGGCCAATCGGAGCCTGGAAGAGTATTCATTCGCGGTCCAGGCAGCCACCCGAGCCAAGAGTGAATTCCTGGCGAACATGAGCCACGAGATCCGCACGCCCATGACGGCCATCCTGGGATTCGCTGAGATGCTTCGCAACGAGGGCGACCTGTCGAAAGCCCCGCGCGCCCGGGTCGTGGCCATCGACGCCGTGCTGCGAAACGGCGAGCACCTGCTCAGCCTCATCAACGATATTCTCGACCTTTCGAAGATCGAGGCAGGGCGATTCGGCGTCGAATGCGGTCCGTGCTGCCCGTTGGACCTAGTGGCCGACGTGCAGGATCTGGTGGAAATCCGCGCCCGCGCAAAGAAACTGTTTTTCGTTGTCGACTACGTCGGCTCGCTTCCCGCGACCATCCAGAGCGACGCCATCCGGCTGCGGCAAGTCTTGGTGAACCTGCTGGGCAATGCCATCAAGTTTACCGACTCCGGATCGGTGAAGCTGCGCGTTACCCAAGGCGGCGAGCCCGACTGCCCAATGCTGGAGTTTTCCGTAATCGACACGGGCGTGGGCATCGACGCGAAACAACTGGAAGCCGTGTTCGAGCCGTTTACGCAGGCGGAAGAACACGGGGGACGGCGCGGGGGCACCGGCCTGGGCCTCGCCATCAGCCGCAAACTGGCGCACCTCTTGGGCGGCGACATCGTCGTGGAAAGCGAACCGGGGCTCGGCAGTACGTTCCGGTTGCGCGTGCCGACCGGCCCGCTCGACGCAGTTCCACAAATCACCAATCCCGCGGAAGCAGCCGCCGCGCGCCGCAAAGCCGGCCCTGTCCCCGCCCCCCTAGACGCCGCTTCACTCCGTTTCCGGGGCCGCATCTTATTGGCCGAGGACGGGCCGGACAACCAACGGCTGCTCGGCTTCCTCCTGCGCAAGGCCGGCGCGGAGGTGGTCGTCGCGGAGGACGGCCGCGAAGCGGTCGAGCAAATCGAAGCCGCAGCCCATGCTGGAACGCCGTTCGACCTCGTCCTGATGGACATGCAAATGCCCGTCCTCGACGGCTATGAAGCCACGCGCCTGCTACGGCGCAACGGCTGCACCCTGCCCATCGTGGCCTTGACCGCCCATGCCATGAAGGAGGACCGGCTGAAGTGCCTCGACGCCGGCTGCGATGATTACGCAAGTAAACCCATCCAGCGCGTTGAACTATTGCGGCTCGTATCGCATTACTTGCCACTGGCCCCAGGCGCCGCGCCGGCCGGCGCAACCGATACGGTCGCCTGAGTCCCGGCAGTCTGCTACGCTACTTCCAGTACAACAGCAGGGCTTCGTCCACGGCCTGAAGTTGCAGCTCACGGTCCGACTGCTTTTCGCGCCGGTTGGCCGCGGCCAAATCGTCCAGCCATGCCAGCGCGCCGTGCGGCGAGTCGGCCCAGGCGATCTCCAGCGCCGAGGCGTCGGCCGGAGCCAGATCGTCGATCGGCAGCCAACGCATTCCCGGCTCCAGTGCCGGCTGCATCAGTCCGTGCTCCGAGTGGCCGTGGCCAAGCAGGTGGGCGAACTCGTGCATGACCACCGTGAGCAAGTCCACGCGTTGGGCCGCATCGGTACCGGGCAGGGCTTCCAACTCACCCACACGGGTGGCCGGCCGGAATTGCGAATTGTCGGCCGGCGCCGGGTCGATGAACCAGCCGAAGCCGGCGGCGTTGTGGTCGATCCAGATCGTATTGCCCGACGTCTGCCCCAGCCTCAGCCCGGCCAGGTCGGCAATGTGAATCTGGAACGACAAGCCCTCCAAGCCCGAAGGCAGCCGGAGGACGGCTTCCTCGACAATCGGCTCCAGGTCGGCCAGGGTGATGGCCGCCGGTGCGGGCTGGTCGGCCGGGGGCGCGTGTGCGGCGTGCAGAGCCGCGAGCGTCGTGGAAAGGGACCATTCGCCGATGATGGGCGCGGCGTCCGATCGTCCGAAGCGGAACGACTTGTCCACCGACGAGTCCCATTGCCCGTCCCCGTCCATGTCGAGGCTGAACCAGCCGTTGCGCCATGTGCCAATTTGATCGACGCCGTCGCCGTTCCAATCGCCGACGATGGGCGTCGCGTCCGAAG
>SKZG01000122.1 GCA_007127495.1 Planctomycetales bacterium | reverse complement strand
CACCTGGGGCGTCCTGTTGAAACTCGGGAGCGAGAACTACCATTACGGGTGGTTGATTGTGATCCCCTCGCTCGCTATATTCTTTACCGTGACTGTATTTAACCTCGTCGGCAGCGGACTGCGCGACGCCATGGACCCCCGACTGCGCATGTAAGAATGTCCGAAAACCTCGTTACCATCGACCGGCTGAAGACCTACTTTTACACCGACGACGGCGTGGTGAAGGCCGTCGACGACGTCTCGCTGGCCATTCCTCGCGGGGGAACGCTCGGTTTGGTGGGCGAGTCGGGTTGCGGGAAGTCGGTTACGGCCCTGTCGATTATCCGGCTGGTGGGCCCGCCCGGCCGGATCGCCGGCGGCAACATCGCCATGCACAGCAACGGCAAGCCCACCGTGCTCACCAGCCTGAGCGAAGACGGTATGCGAAAGGTCCGAGGCGGCGACATCTCGATGATCTTCCAAGAGCCCATGACTTCGCTCAACCCGGTGTTCACCGTCGGGAGCCAAATTAGCGAGGCCGTCGAGTTGCATCAGAAGGTGGGCCGGGCGGAGGCGCAACGCCGCGCCGTCGACATGCTGCGCAAAGTGCGCATTCCCGAGCCCCAGCAGCGGGCCAAGGAATACCCGCACCAGTTCTCCGGAGGCATGCGTCAGCGGGCGATGATCGCCATGGCCCTAAGCTGCAACCCGAAGTTGCTCATCGCTGATGAGCCCACCACGGCGCTGGACGTGACCATTCAGGCGCAGATTCTCGACCTGCTGCGCGGCCTGCAAGGCGAGTTCGGCATGTCGATCCTCATCATCACGCACGACCTGGGCATCGTTGCCGAAATGGCCGATCAGGTTGCCGTGATGTACGCGTCGAAGGTGGTCGAGTACGCGGCGGTGGACGAGTTGTTCAGCCGTCCGCGGCATCCGTACACGGTGGCCCTCTTTCGCTCGCGTCCGAAGATTGGCCAAACCCGCTCCGAGCGGCTGCTGACCATTGAGGGGATGGTTCCCAGCCCGTTGCATTTCCCCGCCGGCTGCAAGTTCCACCCCCGCTGCCCCCTGCGCACAACGCTCGGCGCCGCTGACCAGCAGCGTTGTGGCCAGGAGGAGCCCGAGTTGCGTCCGATCGGTCCCGGCCACCAGGCCCGCTGCCATTTCGTCGACCAAGTGGAGAACCTATGACCGACGCCCTGCTTTCCGTCGACCGGCTGGAGAAGTTTTTTCCGATTCGCCGCGGGCTACTTTCGCGCGTTGTGGCGAACGTGAAAGCCGTGGACGACGTGAGCTTCGACATTTCCGAAGGCGAAACGCTCGGCCTGGTGGGTGAGAGCGGCTGCGGCAAAACGACGGCGGGCCGGACCATCCTCCGCCTGTTGGACCCGACCGGCGGCACGGTCATGTTCCAGGGGCGCGACGTGGCCGCGGCACACGGCAATACGCTCTGGCGACTGCGCCGCGATATGCAAATCGTCTTCCAGGATCCGTTCGGCTCGCTCAACCCCCGCATGACGATCCAAGGCATCGTGGAGGAAGGACTCGTTGTCCACCGGATGGGTACGCGGCCGGAGCGGCGGGAGAAGGTTCGCGAAACGCTCGAACAGGTGGGGCTCGACCCGAGCTACATGAACCGCTATCCGCACGAGTTCTCCGGCGGCCAGCGACAGCGCATCTGCGTTGCCCGCGCCCTGGCATTGAACCCGCGGTTCATGGTGCTGGACGAGCCCATTTCCGCGTTGGACGTATCGATCCAGTCGCAGATTATCAACCTGCTGGTCGAGCTGCGCGAGAAGTTCAAACTGACGTACCTTTTCATTTCGCACGATCTTTCGGTCGTAGAGTACATTTCCGACCGTGTGGCGGTGATGTACCTGGGGCAGATTATGGAGCTGGCCCCGGCCCAACTGCTGTACCGAAAGCCGCTGCATCCATACAGCGAGGCGCTTTTGAGTTCCATTCCGACGATGGACCCGAAGGCGCGACGTGCCCGAATCGTCCTTCCAGGCGACGTTCCCAGCCCAATGAACCCGCCGTCGGGCTGCCGTTTTCATCCGCGATGCCCACTTCGCGCGAAACTCGACGCGGCCGATCAGCGCCGCTGCGAGGATGAGGTTCCGGCGTTGCGCGAACTGGCCGCCGGCCACGTTTCCCGCTGCCATTTCGCTGAAAAGATGTAACGACAACCCGACACCGCACTCGCCGCATGACGACCATCCTTGACGAAATTGTCGCGACGAAGCGAGAGGAAATCGCTCGGGCGAAGGCCGCCGTACCGGAGGCGGCACTTCGCGAGAAGCTGACCGGGGCACCGCCGCCGCGCGATTTCCTGGCCGCACTGCGAAACCCCGCGGGGGAAGCGGAGCCGGGCACGCCGCCCTGCGCCGTGCGGCTCATTGCCGAAGTGAAACGCGCCAGCCCGAGCCGCGGGCTCATTCGCGAAGACTTCCGGCCGGTCGACATCGCGCTGGCCTACCAGCGGCACGGGGCGAGTTGTATCAGCGTGCTCACTGACGAACCCTACTTCCAGGGCAGCCTCGGTATTCTCCGCCGGGTGCGCGCGGCGGTTGCCTTGCCGGTGCTGCGTAAAGACTTCGTCGTCGACCCGTACCAGGTGCTCGAAGCCCGGGCCGCCGGCGCCGACGCCGTGCTGCTCATTGCCGAGTGCCTCGACGACGCGGAACTCAAGGCCTTGCACGACGCCGTTTGCGAACTGGGTATGACGCCCTTGGTCGAGCTGCACGAGGCGGCGAATCTGCCCCGCGTGCTGGCCGCCGGCGCGCGGTTGGTCGGCATCAACAATCGCGACCTGGGCACGTTCCACACCGACCTGGAGCACACGCTCCGTCTGCGCGGCCGCGTGCCTGCCGACCGCGTGTTGGTCAGCGAAAGCGGTATCCGCACACGGGCTGACGTTGCACGGCTGGCAGCCGCCGGGATCGACGCCATGCTCGTGGGCGAGTCGCTCATGGCCCAGCCCGACGTCGGCGCCGCAGTCGACGCCCTGCTGGGGGCGGCGTAACCCAACCTAAACCGTCATGCATCGCCCCAAATGGGCACACCAATGCCGCGGACGGGGAAGCCCAGGCGTTTGTCGGTCAGCAGGTTGATCAGCGGCCGGCCGTCCTGCCAGCGGCGGAGGTTCCGGCAAAATAGTTCCGTCATGCGGTCGATCCGCCAGGCCGCCTGACCACCGACGTGTGGCGTAATGATGACGTTCGGCATCGCCCACAACGGGCTCTCCACCGGCAGGGGCTCAGGGTCGGTCACGTCCATCACCGCGCCGGAAAGACGGCCGCTGCCGAGGGCGGCAATCAGGTCATTCGTTACCACAAGCGGGCCGCGGGCCATGTTGGCCAGCAGAGCGCCCGGCTTCATCTTCGCGAGGACCGAGGCGTTGAACATGCCGCGGGTCGAATCGTTCAACGGCAGGCACAAGACCACCACGTCCGATTCAGCAAGCAACTCGTTCAACTGCTCGGCCGGCCAGAGATGGGCAACCGTGGCGGGCTTCTCGACAGGGAACAGATCGACCGCCAACGTGCGAGTGTGGAAGCCGCGCAGCACCTCGGCCAAACGCCGGCCCACGCCGCCGAGGCCCACAATCCCGACCGTCTTGCCCGTCAGGTCGCCGGTAGGGCGTCGAATGAACTCGCGTTTCTGTTGGGCATGGAAGAAGGTGGGCAGGCTACGAAAGAAGGCCGTCAAGAGAGCAATGGTGTGCTCGGCCACCTGATCGGAGAGCACACCCGAGGCGCTGGTTACTGCAATGTCGGAAGCAATCACCGGCGGCACCAGACAGTGATCCATGCCCGCAGCCGACGACTGAATCCATCGCAGGCGTCCGCCGCGAACGACGCCCTCCCAGTCGATCGGCACCTTGGCATGGCCGCAGAACACATCGGCCTCGAACAACGCCTCGGCCACGTGCTCCTGGCCGGCGTCCACGACCTCAGCTCCGGGTATGGCGACGGAAATCTGCTCAATGTGCCACGGTTCGACGGGATAGCAGAGCACAACTCGGGTAGGCATACACTGTACCATAGGTAGGGATATT
>SKZG01000329.1 GCA_007127495.1 Planctomycetales bacterium | reverse complement strand
CGGCCCGTACTGGTGCCCCGACCCGTCCAAGCCCGACGGGCTTCCGTATGTCCGCCGCGACGGCGAAGTGAATCCCGAGCGGTACGAGGGCGACAACGCCCGGATGCGCGCGATGGTCGACGCCGTGGAAACCCTCGCCCTGGCGCACTATCTTTTCGAGCACGAGCCCTACGCCGAACGGGCGGCGCACCTGCTGCGGACGTTCTTTCTCGATCCGAAAACCCGCATGAATCCGCACTTGCAATACGGCCAAGCCATTCCGGGCAGGGTGACCGGCCGGGGTATCGGCCTGATCGATACGACGTGCCTCGTGGGGCTCATCGACGCGGTGGGGATGCTTGCAGGCTCGGCCGCGTGGTCCGACGACGACCAGGCAGAGCTGGTCGCCTGGTTCGAGGCGTATCTCGACTGGATGCTCACCAGCTCGCACGGCCGCGCTGAGCGGCAATACTTCAACAACCATGGAACCTGGTATGACGTGCAGGTAGGCTCGTTCGGGTGGTTCGTGGGCCGCGACGACTTGATACACACGACGCTCCGAGACTGGTCAAAGGGACGGATCGCCAGCCAGATCGAGCCCAACGGCGCCCAGCCGCACGAACTGGCCCGCACCCTCTCGTTCAATTACTCCGTGATGAACCTGCGCGGGTTCATGCAGCTAGCCACCCTGGGCGAGCAGGTGGACGTCGATCTGTGGAACTATCGCACCGACGACGGGCGGGGTATTCGAGCCGCGCTCGACTTCCTCGTGCCGTACGCCCGCGGCGAGCGGGAATGGCCACATCGGCAGATCCGCCCGATTTCCTACCGGGCCCTGATCCCCCTACTCCGTCGCGCGGCGGCCGCCTACCGGGAGCCGGCCTACGCAGAACTGGCGGCACACTTGGGCAACGATTCGACTGCCGCCGCGCGGTTCCAGTTGCTCTACCCCATGCGTTAACGACAACAGGTTGCCCCTTTGTCGCCCGGACTGGGTATGGTAAACTGTCCACGGGGTTATCGCTTTCGAGTGGGGTTGTCGCTTCCGAAAACTTGGGCCCGTAGCTCAACGGTTAGAGCAGCAGACTCATAATTGGACTGGACGTCTTCCCAAGAAAACCCGAAAAGTGCGTTTCACCCCGTATTTTACGCTGTTTTCTTGATGTTTACCATTCCAGTGAGCAATCCCCGTTTTACCCCTGTTTTCCCGGCCAACGGGTGTCAGTGACACCCGGTCAAAACGTGCCGGTTCTTGGGTCAGGGAATTCCCAACGCTTGCTGTGCCGGACTTTCGGCTGCGCGTCGTAGCGGCGCGGTTCCCGGGAAATGTTGTCGTGGAACGATGTTGTCGTGGAGTGATCTGCCCGCCGACCACACCTACCGCCCTGGTCCCGACAGGACAAATGCGGCCCAGCGGCGAATGTCGGCGGGAGCATGCGCCGGATCGGGCTGCCGGTCCTTTCGGCTGACGATCTTGTCGAAATTGGGGCCCCGCAGCACGGCCAGGTTGTCGATCTGGTCGGGCTGGCGGTACAGCGTCAGTTGGGCCTCGCGTAGGGCCACAGCCGGCGATTCGTTCTCGTGCCAAAGCTTGTGGTAGAAGACCCGCATCAATGCCGCCGCAGCCTGATCGTCCACCTTCCAGAGGCTGGCGATGACGTTGCGGGCTCCGGCCAGGTGGAAGGCCCGCTGGAGCCCGAACACCCCTTCACCGCCGCCCACACTGCCTAGCCCCGTTTCGCACGCTGACAACACCACCAGTTCGGTGCCGCGAAGGTCGAACGAGACGAACTCTTCGGCCGTCAGGATGCCATCCTCGCCGGTCGGCAGCCCCAATTCGTCGGTCTTCGGCGGCAGGTTGGCCCCGGCCAGCACGACGCCGGAGAGAATCAGCGGGTTGCGCACGGTGACTTGGCCGCGTGAAGCCGTCGTACCTCCGAAATCGCCGAAGAGTTGCTCGCCGCCCACTTCGTGACCAAGCATCGAGCGGAACCTTTCGTCGGCGAAGAACCCGTGGGTGGCCAGATGGATGTAGCGGTTGCCTAGCAGGTGGGCGCGAACGGCCGATTCCCCGGCCTCTTCGCCGCGAAGCACGACTAGCGGCCCGCGCGACCCCCAGGTCTGCCGGATGGATTCCAGTTCCTCCGCGGTAGCAGGCAGCCGGCGCCAAACCTCTTGGGTGCCCGGTGCCGGCGACCGGGTACGGGGTGCCGGGTCATCGACTATTGCCAGCATTTCGGCAGCGGGAGCCGAAGGCTTGCGGTCGTAGTAGACATCACCGACCACCAGCAAGCCGCCCTCATCGTGACGAGCCCCGGTCAGCCCCCGGTACAGTTCCTGGCCGTGGACTGCGGTCACGACGTTGTAGTCTTCGATCAAGCAGGTCCCCGGCCGGCGTCCCGGAAGGGCTGCCCACGGCAGAAAAGCCAACTCGCCATCCGGAATGATGTATACGTTGACGCGCCCCTTCAGGCATGGTTCCAGCTTATCCCACACCATCCGCCGCAAAACCCGATCAGGGCGATCGTCACCGGGGGACAGAGCTTGACGCTCGATAATGGCTTTTCGCCAAGCGACCAGGGCCTGATCGATCGGTTCGGCCGGACCGAGGTGGATCCAGGACACATGGGAGTCAGTACCATCCGAGGCAGGTTGCAGGACGAATGCTTCATAATGGAGGGTCGATTTCAGCCTGCCGCCGTCAGGTTGGCGTTCCCAGAGGTTGATTGCCGCAATGTCGATCACGGCCGTGTCGGGGGGCAGCACTTGGGCCAATTCCTCTGGCCCGACCCGTTCCAACTCGATTTCGCGTCGGAAGGGGGCACTGATCTGAGCCAGTTCGGCTTCCAGGGCTTCCTTTTCGTCGTTCAGTTCAGCAAGGCGTTGGCGACGGGCCTCCCGCTGCTCGGGATGGGTATCGGCGAGGGTCAACTGGGCCAGTTGCTGCTGGGTTGACCGGAGTCGATCGAAAACCGCTTCGACCTCCGGTGCCTCAACGGCTGTTCGACGCCGGTCGGCCAGGAGCCGAGTGACGACGGCGCGGCTCTGCCAGACTGCGTCGTAGGCGTCTTGTGGATTTCTATCAGGCAGTTCCCGAAAAACCGACAAGAGCCCGTCGGGGCCGGGCCAATTCTGCCGCAGGTTGACGGCTCGGCTTTCCGGAAGACCGTCTGCCGTCCGGGCGAGGAACACAAGGCCGTGCTCGAACGCTCTGCGGAAGAATGACTCTGCTTCCGGGTATTTTCCTTGAGCGAGGTACAGCTTCGCGAGGCTGCCCAAAGCGGCGACCACGGAGGGGTGATCAGTACTGAAGACTTGCTCACGAATCCTCAATGCTCGCATCGCGGCCGCCTCGGCCTGATCGTATTCCCCTCGCATACGGTACAGTAGGCCGATGCTGCTCAGGCTCGACGCAACGTCCGGGTGGTCCGGCCCGAGTGCTTGTTCCCTGAGGTCCAGCGAACGCAACAGCAGCAACGTGGATGTGCCATATTCGCCTTGTTTCAGGTGGCTCATCCCCAGATTGTTCAGTCCTCTGGCCACATCGGGATGATCGGTCCCCAGGGCCTTTTCCCACACCGCCACGGCTTGCTCGTAGAGCTGCTTCGCCTGTTCGTTGTCGCCCTGCGCGCTGCGAGCCCGGGCAATGTTGTTCAAGATGGTGGCGCACGAAGCGTGGTCCCTCCCGAGCGTTTTGTGCATGACGGCAAGAACAGAGCGAAAGAGGTCTTCGGCCCTCGCATACTCGCCCATATTATGGTACAGGGTAGCCAAGTTCGCTCGGTTTGTGGCGTAGCTGGGATGATCCTCTCCGACGGCGACGCGCTGTATGTCGGCCGCCTTGCGGTACAGCACCTCCGCCATGCCGTATTCCCCAGTCTCGGAGTACATCAGGGCGAGATTGGTGAGCAGGACGGCATACCGGGGGTGATCTTTACCCAGAACCTGCCGGTATGTCGCGAGTGCCTGCCGATGAAGCAGTTCGGCGTTCCGGTAGTCGCCCATCTGCTGAAACAAGCTTGCCAGGTTTGCCTGCTTGGTAGCGTAGCCGACGTGGGCTTCGCCGTAATGCT
>SKZG01000108.1 GCA_007127495.1 Planctomycetales bacterium | reverse complement strand
TAGATCATTACAGGCCAATCGCACAACTGGCCCGGCCGCATTTCGACGAGTATCCGCTCGACTAGCAAGTGGAGGCGATGCCGCCGGTGCTGGTCCCTCCGGATGGATTGGAGGGTTGTGACGAGATGTCGCCGCCGGAACGCGCGTCGGCCTCCAGGGCTCGCAGCCGCTGCTGCACGCCCTTGGTCCCCAGGCCCGCACGCCGCCTACGGCGCCACTTGCCGCGCCAGCGCCAGCAATTCAGCGTGCAGTTCCGGCGTGGCGGCGGCGAGGAACTTGCCGCTGTCCAGGTCGAGCGGCCCGCCATCGGGCGCCGTGACCACGCCGCCCGCCTCGGTCACCAGCAAGACGCCGGCCGCAATGTCCCATACGTGCGTGCTGTACGACCAGAACAGGTCGAAGCGGCCGGCGGCCACATACGCCAGGTTCAACGCCGCTGAACCGGTGCGCCGCACCGAACGGCATCGCGTCGCCGCTTCGAGGAACAGCACCAGGTCGGGCGACTGCCGGGTGACGTCGTAGGGGAACCCGACCGCCGCCAGGGCCTCGGGCAGGGTGCGCGCCGCGCTGGTGGCGATCGGCTGCCCGTTCAGCGCACTGCCCCGTCCCTGCACGGCCGTGTAGCACTCGCGGGCATTCGGGTCGAACACGGCGCCGACGAGCACCTCGCCCTGCCGCTCCAGCGCCAGCGAAACCGCATAGTGCGGAACGCCGTGTACGAAGTTCGTCGTGCCGTCCACCGGGTCGATAATCCAGCGGAATCGGTCGCCGGAAGCGGCGCGCTCGGCCGCGGGGCTTTCCTCGCCCACAATCAGGTGATCGGGGAACGCTTCGTGTACGATACGGGTGATGGTTTCCTGGGCGGCCAGGTCGGCCTGGGTGACCAAGTCGTTCGGGGCGCGCTTCTGGCGTGGCTCGAACCGGTCGACCCAGTCGAGAACGACCTTGCCGGCCGCATGCACGGCTTTCTCGCACACTTCCAGATATCGCGAATACTCATTCGTCTGTTTCATGCCCGATAGCATACCAAATCGGCGCCCCCACTACCACAACCCGCCAAACCTGCTACCGTGAAAACAGCCAGATGGCGGAAATCCATCGACACGCGAACCCGGAGCAACGAGAACCCATGCAAGACCAACGACCCGTCGCCTTGATTACCGGTGCCGCGCGCGGCATCGGCTTGGGCGTTGCCAAATGCCTGGCAGCCGAAGGATACGACATCGCCGCGAACGGCGTTCGCGACGAGCACGCGGCTCAGCCCGCCCTCGACGAGCTTCGAGAACGCGGCGCCAAGGTCCTCTACTGTCGAGCCGACATCGCCGAGACCGCCGCGCGGGCTGCCATGCTGCAACAGGTCGAGGAGCATTTCGGGAGGCTCAACGTCTTGGTCAACAACGCGGGCGTCGCGCCCAAGGTGCGGGCCGATATCCTCGAAGCCACCGAGGAGAGCTACGAGTGGGTTATGAAGACGAATCTTCAAGGCCCCTATTTCCTCACCCAGGCCGCCGCCAACTGGATGATCCGTCAACGGCGGGCCGATCCGCGATGCCAGGCGTGCGTCGTCAATGTATCGTCGATCTCCGCCACGGTGGCCTCGCCCAACCGGGGCGAGTATTGCCTATCGAAGGCCGGCGTGAGCATGGCCACCAAGCTGTGGGCGGCACGGCTTGGCGAGTTTGGCATCCCCGTTTATGAAGTGCGCCCCGGCCTCATCAAAACCGACATGAGCAAACCGGCTACCGAAAAATACGACAAACTGATTGCCCAAGGACTCACCGTCGAGCCGCGTTGGGGAATGCCCGACGACGTCGGCAAGGTGGTCGCCGCCATCGCACGCGGCGACCTGCCCTACGGCACCGGCGGGGTGATCATGGTGGACGGCGGGCTGACGCTCGAACGCCTCTGACGCGGCGGGTTAGGGCTCGCGAATTATCGCCGGGAATCGCGCCGGGCCTGATGGCGCCGCCCGCGGGCGGATACGTGTTTCTGGATGCGCACGGCGCCGCCTCGCGCGACCCCGGCTTGCTTGGCGACCGTTTCAGCGCGGCGCGTCTTCTTCTTCACGGCGGCCGGTTTCGGCCCGGTTGGAGCGGGGTTGCCGCTTTGCGACGGCGCCGCGGCAGATGCCTTCTTGCCGCGAGCGGCCGCGGCCTTGCGCACCTTCTTGGCCGCCTTCTTCTTCGCAACCGTTGGCTTCGCAGGCTGCTTCTTCGCAACCTTCTTTACCGACGCTTTCTTTACCGGCGCCTTCTTTACCGACGCTTTCTTCACGGGCGTCTTCTTCGCGGCCTTCTTGGCAGGAGGCGTGGGGGCGCCGGTGGTTGCGGCGGCGGCCAGCGATTCCCGTTCCGACTCGAGGGCTTCGCGCGTGGCGGCACGCGAAGCGCGATGCCCCACCGCACGCACCTTTCGCGGCGGCGTGCGGCGCTTCGGCTCGCCCGAAGCCTTGTCCTCGACCTTGTCAAGCTGACGCTGGAACCGGTCGAGCACCTCGGTGAACAGTGCGGCCTTCTCCTCGCTTCGGGCGTTCGCCGCAGTACCGCGGGCCTGCTGCGCCGCCTGCTTCGTCCGGCGCTGCTGTTGCGCCTGATCCTGCCACTTGTCGCGCAGCTTGCGCGCGAGGTTCACCTTCTGCTTCAGCCGCGCGGCCGAAAGCCCGGAAAGGTTCTTTTGCGAACTCGCCGTCACCAGGTCGAGTTCCGCCTTGGTGCATAACGAACGTGCCTTTGCTATGCGAATGGCCATGACTGGTTCCGTCCTAAATCCTGGGGTTGTCTGATGCCGACGGCCGCCATGTGCTGCCGTCCGTCCTCTTGCCATGAACGATATACCATCGCGTCCGTTCCGTCAAGGGTGTGAGTTCAAGCGGTGTGCGTTCAAGTGTGCGTTCAAGCGTGCGTTCAAGCGACGCCGTGGACGGGCCAGAAGGCCGGCAACGGCGCTTCGATGGAAACCGGCTCATGGGTTTTCGGATGCCGGAACGCGAGCTGCCGGGCATGCAGGGCGATGGCGCGCTCGCGCGGGTCGTCGCACATCGGGCCGAATGGCACCTGCGCCCCGTACTGGACGTCGCCCAGGATCGGGTGGCCGCGCGAGGCCGCTTGCAGACGAATCTGGTGCGTGCGGCCGGTTTCCAGCTCAATCGCAAGCCACGAGCCCCACGGCGTTGTGCCCAGGGTACGGTAGCGGAGCACGGCCGGGCGGGCGCCGGGCGCGTCGGCGTTGGCAATTTCGGCTCGGGCTTCGCCGGGCACCTTGCGCATCACGTCTTCCCACGTGCCCGACCGAGGCTCGACCACGCCTTCGACCAGGGCCCAGTACGTCTTTTCGACCCGGCGGCTGGAAAACTGTTCGCTCAGCCGCTGGGTGGCCCGCCGGGTTCGGCCCAGCACCATCGCCCCGGAGGCGGGCCGGTCGAGCCGATGCGGCACCCCCAGGTAGCCCCACCGCGGCGCATGCTCCCGCCGCTGAAGAAACACCTTCACGCGCACCTCAAGGCTATCGATGCCCGGAGGCGCCTGGGTCAGTACGCCTGGGGGTTTGCAAACCACCAGACACGGCCCCAATTCGTACAGGATTTCAAAACTAGGTCTAGGTTCCGTGTTCAGACAACCTCCACCATTTTATTGGCATAGTCTTTTCCGCAGGTGGGAGGGGGTAGCGGCCTTCCTTCCTTCGCGTACAGTTCGATCATCTCGTCGACGAGGCCGCACAATTGCGAGAACACCTCCTGTCTTTAGGATTCCTCGTTCATTTCCACAAGCGGACGGTGAATCGCTCTTCTTCTTCAATCAGGTCCGGGAATGCCGAACCGGAAACAGGTCGGATTTCCAGCCGTTTGAACTCGACGCCCGAGTTCTCGCCGTTGCCGATCAGTTCCAGCAATTCGATCTTGGTCATGCGTTCCCTCCCGCATTATCATGGCTGCGATCTTCCCCCATGCGGCGCTCCTCCTATTGGAATGTGCTCGACTACACATTATACCTCAGCGGCCCCGGCGCGCCATGCCTCGCACAACAGGCCATTGTGCCACCATGGTTGCTAGGTGCTAGGTG
>SKZG01000076.1 GCA_007127495.1 Planctomycetales bacterium | reverse complement strand
GATCACTTCGGCCAGCCATCCGCCGGAATCCTGCTCGACCTTCAGCCCATGGTAGGTGACGGCCTTGATGTCCAGTTCGATCTCGTGCCGCTGCGGGTCGGCGGCTTCGCCCCATGCGGTCGCCTTCAGACCGCCGGCGGCCAGCTCGACCTCGAACCGGCTGAACAGCATTCGTTCCGACTCGAACACGTACAGCAACTCGGCGAGCCAGTCGTGGAGAAGGTCGTCCCGGGCGGCGGCTTCGATTTGGAGCACTCGCGACTGAGCGGGCCGAACCGAGTGGGGGCTGCCCACCATCGCGGCCGTTAGCGCGCGGCCGGCCTCGGCGTATAATTCCTCCAAGCTGTCCGCACGGATGCGCAATCCCAGGTCGGCCGTATGCTCAAACTGTTCGTACATGGCCTCTACGGCTGCTCGACCTTCATCTTTCTGTCGATGTCGTCCCGTGTATCGTTCTGCAGCCGCTTGCGGAGGTACAGCTTGATGGGCACTTCGCCGAAATCGAGCCGCTCGCGGAACACACCCAACAAGTAGCGCTGGTACTGGGCCGAAAGGGCCTTGGGATCGTTGCAGAACAACACGATGGTTGGCGGCTGCCCGGCGACCTGGGTGGCGTAATAGATTTTCGGCCGCCGATTCTGGCTCAATGGCGGAGGATTGTGTTCCAGGGCCGCGTGAACGAGCTTGTTCAAACTGGCCGTCGCAATGCGACTTCGCGCTTGTTTGAACAGCATTTGCCCATGATTGAGCAACGCCTTCACGTTCTTGCCCGTCTCGCCGGTGATGAACGCGATCGGGACGTACCACATCGTGCGGAACGTGTCGCGCAGGTAGCGGACCCACTTATCCGTGGGCATGCTGCCGGCCAGCAGGTCCCACTTGTTCACGACGAAGATACAGGGCTTGTATTCATTTGCAATGTAGTCGCAAAGCTGTTTATCAACCTTGCTGATGCGCTGCGTGGCGTCGAAGAACAGCAGCACGACGTCGGCCCGGCGAATGCTGCGCTCCGCCCGGTGCGTGCTGTAGAAGTCCAAGTCGGTGGACACGCTCTTCCGCCGCCGGAGGCCCGGCGTGTCGATGGCCATGAACGCCTTGCCGTCCATTTCGAAGCGTACATCGACGCTGTCGCGCGTGGTGCCCGGCACCTCGCTGACGATCATCCGTTCCGCCTCGACCAGCGTGTTGATGAAAGTGCTCTTGCCCGTATTGCGCCGCCCGACAATGGCCACCTTCATGGCGGGCTCGCCGGGGGCGTCGGCCTCGTCGTCGCGAAGCGGCAGCTTTTCGGCAAGGGCACGGCGCAGCGCATCGCGCCCCCGGTTGGCCTTCGTGCTCACCGCCACCAGCTTGCGCCCGAAACGATAGAACTCCGACGTCTGTTGGGCCAGGGTGTCGGTGTCGGTCTTGTTGGCCACCAGCAGGACGGGCACGTTCACATAGCGGAGCCGCTTGGCCACTTCCTCGTCGAGCGGCAGGGCCCCCTGCTGGGTATCGACCACAAACAGGATGGCGGCGGCCGAGTCGATGGCGTGCTCGATTTGCTGCTCGATGTGTTCGGTGAGTTTATCGGGGTCCTGCGCGCCCATCCCCCCCGTATCGACCAGCTCCACGAACCGGCCGTTGACCTCAAGCAAGTGAGTGACGCGGTCGCGTGTTACCCCGGAGGTGGGGTCGACAATGGCAATACGCCGCCCCACGAGCCAATTGAACAAGCTCGACTTGCCGACATTCGGCCGCCCGACGATTGCTACCTGCGGTACACCCATACTCCTATCATACCTTCGCGGCGCGCGGGGTTCCAGTGGGAAGTACGCAACGCGGTGCAGACCGCAATGCCACTTACTTTGTAGCGGCACGGCGCGAGCCGTCCGGTATTACAGTCGGAAAACCGGGCGGCTTGCGCCGCTCCGCTAACAAAACGCCCCCAAATGATCCTAAAGTAAGTGGCATTGTGCGCCCGCTGCCGGAATCAGGCGCCTCCGCGCACAAGGATCCCCAGTTCCCGACCGCCGAGGAACCGGAAGACCCCGGCATAGGCGGCGGCGCCGGCGGTCATGGGCAGGAAGACGCGGGCCAGTTCGTTCCCGATCCCCTCGGCCGGCGGCACGTAGCGGAGCACGGCCAAGCAAACGGCGGCCATCACGGCGACGGCCGCCAGGGTGCGCGCCGCGGTCGCGGCCAATTCCGGCCAGTGCAGCCGGCTTTCGCGGCGCGAGAACACCAGCAGCAGCACCGCCACCTGCACGCTGGCGGCGATGGACGTGGCAATGGCCAAGCCACGCTCGGCCAAGGGCCAAATGAGCGTCAGGTTCAGCGCCAGGTTCAAAAACATCACGCCCACCCCAATGCGGACCGGCGTGGCGCTGTCACCCAGCGAGTAGAATCCTCGCACCGCAACCGGCAGCGCGCAGAATGCCCACACCCCAATCCCGTACGCGCCGATCATGCCGGCGGCTCGGACGGTGTCAGCGGGCGTGAACTGGCCCCGCTCGAAAAGCAAGGTGGCAAGCGGATGGGCCAGCAGGACGAGCCCCACGCCGGCGGGCACGCCCAAACTGACGACCAGGCGAAGCCCCAGCGACAGATCGGCCCCCAGCGCTTCCCGGTCGCCCCGGGCCGCGTGACGGCTCAGCAGTGGGAAGATGGCTGCGGCCACCGCCATTCCCAGGATGCCCAGCGGGAAATGGTACATGCGCTCGCCGTAGTAAATGGCCGCCGCCGCACCCTGATCGAGTGGGTACCGGATCAGGTCGCCCAACCAGTGGATACGTTCGGGCCCGCCGGGCGCGCGGGCCATGCCCCAGGCGATGACACTATCGAAAAAGGTGTTCACCTGCGTAATGGCCAGGCCGAACAGCATCGGCGCCAGTGCCCGACCCACCCGACGCATGCCGTCGCGCGCCGCCGGCCAGTGGTAATGGAATCGGAACCCGAAATGTCGCAGGACGGGTATCTGCACGGCCACCTGCAACACGCCGGCCACGAGGACCGACACGGCAATGGCGTAGGCTTGCGCCTCCTGGTTGGGCTCCAGGTGGGGGCACACCAGCCACGCCGCCGCCAGCCAGCACACGTTCAGCACAATGGGCGCCAGGGCCGGGGTGGCGAAATGCCGCACGGCGTGCAACGTGGCGCTAAGCTGGGCCGCCAGGCAGATGAGCATCAGGTAAGGCAGCAGGGTTGCCGAAAGCCCCAAGAGCAGCGTCATGCCGGGCAAGTCGCCCCACAGCCACCAGGCTGCAAGGAATAGCAGTTCACCGAGGAGCACCAAGCCGATCAGCAGGAAGCTGACCCAACTGAGCATCACGCTGGCCAGTTGCCAGGCGAGCCGGCGGTCGCGCTCCAACTCGGCCGCGAGCACCGGCAGGTAGCTGGCCGTCAGCGCGCCCTCGCCGAACAACCGGCGGAATAGATTCGGGATACGATAAGCGATCACAAAGGCGTCCATCACCGGACTGCCGGCCAAACCGAGTAGCGAGGCCGTGACCACATCGCGCACCATGCCCAGCAGGCGGCTCAGAAACGTACCGAAGCCGGTGATCAGGGTTCCGGAAATGAGCGGATGGCGCTTGCGTGTGGTCATGCGTAAACGTTCACAGGAAGACTGTCCCAATTGGCTATGATACCCGTTCACGAGCCGGCTGGGCACCGGTGCATTTTTGCCAAGGGGCGGTATTTTCGGATTCACGCGCCTTGCCGGCTCAGCCAGATGAGGCAATAATAGACAGCCTACCACGACATGGCAGACAGGCTCTTCCGTTTCCAGGTGCAGACCGCGATAGTGTAGTAGGCCCTCGCCGAGTGCCGTCCCTGAAAACAAGGGCTGCCTGCACCTAAGAACGGAAAAGCCGGCAGACAACACGGAAAAGGGACGCTAACACCAATCACCGATGTCCAGCAGCCCCACCGCGCCCGGCATGCCGGCCGACCGAACCGGATCGGACCTGATTGAACTGGAGCAGCGCACGGTCCGGTGGTGGCACCCGCTGGCAGTGCTGCTGCTTCTGGGGCTGCTGGACATCGGTGATTGGTGTTAGCGTCCCTTTTCCGTGTTGT
>SKZG01000291.1 GCA_007127495.1 Planctomycetales bacterium | reverse complement strand
TTGCGCGGGCGAGCAGCAAGCTGGCTGAGCAAGCCGGGCGGCGGGGCCTGCCGGTGGTGAACGTGTGGCTCCACTCGCCCGCCTGGAAACGCCTCCCGAGGGTGTGGCCCGATACGTGAGTGATCCCAGAGCGAATCCGAAACGAATGACTTCCGAATTGGCCGGCAATACGATCGGGCTTATGCTCAGCGGCGGGCTGGATAGCTGCATTCTTCTGGGCCACCTTCTTGCCCAGGGCTGGAAAGTGCAGCCTTTTTTTATCCGGGCGGGGCTTGTTTGGGAAGACGCTGAGTTTCGGGCAACCGGGCGGTACTGCCGCGCCTTGGCGTCGGCGAACGTGGCGCCGCCGATCGTGTTTGAAGTGCCGGCCGACGATCTGTACGGCGAGCATTGGAGCACCACGGGCCGGGGCGTACCCGACGCGAAGAGCCCCGACGCCGCCGTGTTCCTGCCCGGGCGCAACGCCCTGTTGACCATCAAGCCGCTATTGTGGTGCGCCGCCCACGGCATCGAGGAGTTGGCACTTGGCGTATTGAAGTCGAATCCCTTTCCTGATGCCACGCCTGCGTTTTTTGAAAGCTATGCCGCCGCGCTGGCCATGACCGGCGGACAGCCGGTGCGCATTGTGCGCCCGTTTTCCGGCATGGACAAATATGAAGTGATGCTGCTCGGCCGCGACCTCCCGTTGGGTCTGACGTTCTGCTGTATTGCTCCGGTTCGGAGCCGGCACTGCGGCCGGTGCAACAAGTGCGCGGAACGGCGGGCTGCATTTCGCCTGGTCGACGCTGACGATCCCACCGACTACGTACACGCGTCTTAAAAGGAGCCTTTCGCCATGTTTCGAGTTTCGCGCCAGATCGATTTCTGCTATGGCCATCGACTGTTGAACTACCAAGGCAAATGCCGGCACCTGCACGGGCACAACGGCCGGGTGCTGGTCACGCTGGAGGCTCCCGAGGTGGACGGCCGCGGCATGCTGCTCGACTTCGGTGAGATGAAGGAGATTGTCCAGCGGTGGATCGACGACGAGTTGGACCACCGGATGATTCTCTGCCGCGACGATCCCGCCGTGTCCGCGCTGAAGGCGTTGGGCGAGCCGATCGTGTTGATCGACGCCAACCCGACGGCGGAGAACCTGGCGAAATTGATCTTTGAACACGCGAAACGGCTCGGCCTCCCGGTGGTGGAAGTCCGCCTGTGGGAGACGCCGAACTGTTCCGCCTCGTACTGCGCCCACGCTTCGGGAACCGCGCGCGAAAGCTGAGCGGTTTTTGGGGCGGACGGCCGCGCGGTTCAGAGAAAGAGCGACGGCACGAAGTGCAGACAGCCCTTGTTTCCAAGACGGCACACGGCGTGTGCCTACTACAATGAAGCGGCCTGCACGTAGAAACGGAGGAGCGGGAAAAATAACAGTCCGGGCGGCCTGTTGAGGGCCGGCACCGGACTGTCTCCCCCCCTGGGAAAGCGATTCTATGAACGATTCGATCAGGGCTGCCACGACTGGGCGTTGCCTCGAAGTATCGGCAGAATGGGCGGATGGACTTTGGTAAAGTTTGCCGGTTCAGAGGGCCGTGTGGAACGAATGCTGTCCGATAGCTATACTTGCCGCGGCCCAAAACTGCGCTTTCCGTAGGATGGGCTTTAGCCCGTCAAAGCGAAGACGGACAAGAATGTCCATCCTACAAAAGCGCAATAACGGCACGCGGCGAGTATATCATGTTGACCAACCACGCCTCCTGTCGGCCCCGCCGGTGGTGTGGTAGAATGGAGGAATTGAGGTATTGGCGCTCACCAACAGCGGCTTTCATTGCCTTACTCGTTTGCACGGTGCTTATGGAAAACGTATTGACGCAGCACATTACCAAGACGCCTGGGCTCTGCGGCGGCAGGGCGTGCATTGCCGGGCATCGCATTCGCGTTGCGGATATCATCGTGTGGCACGAGATGCGCGGCATGAGCGCCGACCAGATCGTCGACATGTTTCCCGGCATCGCACTGGCCGACGTGTATGCGGCTCTCGCCTACTATTTCGACCACCGGCAAGAGATTGAGGACGACTTCCGCAGCGCGGATCAGTGGGCCGATTGGGTGAAGACGTCGGTCCCGTCCAAGATTCCGGCAAGGCTCCGCGAGAAATCCCGTGACTGACTCGCTTCGGTTCTACATGGACCAGCACTTTCCCGGCCCCGTAAGCCGCGCTGGCGCGCCGCGGCGTGGACGTGCTGACTGCCCAGGAAGCGGATCGATGCGGTTTGCCCGATACCGACCAACTGACCTTTGCCACGGCGAATGGCCGGGTCCTCGTCACCTTCGACGCCGATTTTCCCGCCCTGCACCATTCCGGGGTGAAACACTCTGGAATCGCCTGGTGCCCCGAGCGCAAGTATGGCAGCGGCGAGCTTGTGCAGGCGTTGCTGCTTTTACATGGCGTACTGGATCGCGATGATATGCGGAACCATCTCTGCTCCGACTTCACGCACGCTTGCCGAAAGGACGCGCTTCACCGAAACGGATTGACGATTTCCAACGAGTCGTACCTTGTGCCTTCATCCAGGTCTTCACTATGGAGTGTGTCGACACGGGCTTCGATACAGGCTGCAACCAACATACTGTCCCAGTGAGACAAGCTGTATCGCGAGTGGAGGTCGAGCGCCCGAAGGATGACATCCTTCGTCGGAAAGACCAATGGGAACATCGCCAAGACATCGTGAATGTCCGAAACCACGTCCGCAGACGATCGCTTGCCCGTCGCGTCCCATCGTCGAAGACAACTCAACAGCTCAGCGGCGACCTGCCACAGCAAGACGGTTTCGGTCGGCCGCTGAACAAGCCGGTCGAGCAGCTCCGTAGCCTGCGTCTGTTTGGTGGGCTCTTCGTGGTCGAAGAAGTACACAAACACATTCGTGTCAACGGCGTTCATGCAACTCGTCCCGAGAGAAATGTCGTCCACCCGAGTACACTGGACGTTCCCGGACACGCTGCCGTAGCGACTGCCAAGCAGCGACTGGGTCGTTTCCTGAATCGGCAATCGGCTCGACCGTCAACTGAACTCGGCTACGGTCGGGCAAATCGAGGGGTATATCGAGCGTCAATTGACCCTTCTCTACTGTGGCAATTGCTTGCGTCTTCATTCAAATGCCCTCTTGCGTGCGCGTACGGCCTAAACACTTGAAAGGCTCTTCCGTTTAGACGGCCGTGGTTTCAGGGACGGCACATGGTGTGTGCCTACTACACTAACGCGGGCTGCACCGAGAAACGGAAGAGCCCATCTGAATTGTACCCTGCCAACATCGTCCCGCCAAGGATAGGCAGATCGAGGGGGGTCGATATGCGGATTTGCGTATATTGAAGCCAACCCCTTGCGTGCGAGGATCATAGAGCAGCCGGGCGACTATCCCTGGTCCAGTTTCGCGGCCCGCATGAATCAACCCTCAAGCCCCGCGGCCGACCCAGAAAAAGTACCGGACACCTTGAATCTGCACGAATCTGCACGGACCGCGCGGATCGGGCTCATAAACTGTAGCAATTACGCCGATTTTTAGGAATGTACCGCTTTGGCGGCAAGTGCCTCGCCAAGCGGTGCCCGTTCACGCGGCGACGGCGCAGTTTCCTCCGCGGTATGCGAAGGGGACAGTCCCCTGTGAACGGCTACGCCAAGCGAAAGGGCTCGAATCGGATCGTCGCCCTAGCCCGCCGATACCTGACAACACCCCCTCTTCAGAACCGAGCAAAGCCGTGAAAAAGAGTAACGATGCCATCCTGTCCATCGCCCGATCCCCCATCCTGTGGGGTCTGCTTGTTACCGCCGGATTCTACAGTCTGATCTTCGGCGGCCTGATCGAGCACCCGTTGCTCTCTCGCTACTTTGCCAGCCACCCGGTCGAGTTTGTGGCGACGGGAATGTTCTTCGTCGGCCTGGCCATGCTGGCCATTCGCGGCCTCGACGTGTTGGCCCAATACCCGCTGCTCGGGCACAACCTCCTGGGCACGGTTGGCGAGGATCGCGACGCGGTCCAATCGGCCGACCTCCTGCTGGAACGGCTCGAGCACATCCCGGCCGCCCA
>SKZG01000388.1 GCA_007127495.1 Planctomycetales bacterium | reverse complement strand
GTTTCTAGGTGCCAGACAGCCTTTGCTTTAGGGACGGCACACGGCGTGTGCCTACCACATTACAGCGGCCTGCAACTCGAAACGGGAGATCCAATCCCTTATTGTTTTTATTGTTTCTTTCCCATGAGCACCGCCGTGGCTGCCGCTACAACCAGCACCAGACCGCCGAGTACGGCGCCGGTCACAACGAATATCGGGGCACCTTGGCGTTGCGGGCCGTCGTGCGGTGCATCGCCGCCTGCCGGGCCTGCCGCACCTTCTTGCAAGGCCGACAGTGACGGGGCCGTTCCGCCGGCGTCCACGCTGCCCGGGTCGGTTACCGTGGCCAACGGGTCAGGCGTCGACGCATCTTGCTCGTCGTCCAGCACGGGCGCCACGCCGGTGAGCATGTCGGGACTGATCTGCGGCGGTGGGGGAACGCGGCCTTCCAACGCGCTCCACCAGTCGAACGCCATCAACATGTCGGTTCCGGGATTCATACTTTTGACCTGGCAGGAGCATGGGCCGGTAAGGAAAGCGCACGACTCAAAGATGTTCTCCGCATTGATGCCCTTACCCACCAGAGCCCACAAGGCTCGCCCCTGCCCGAACATGGGAAATACCATCGGTTCCTCGGCGTATTCGTTCAGATCAGGCTCCGAGCCGAGCAACATGGCCAGGAAGCCCGCTTCCGCCGGATTGTCGCGCGATAGCGAGATGAGCGAAAAGTCCACCTTCAAGGGAATGGCAATTTCAGGGTCCTGGAAGGACGGCCCTTCGAAGGCGGGCGGTTCCTCGTTCCCGCTTCCCGCATCGATCGGTGAATAGTCCAACTCGGCCAGCCCCGGAATGCGAAGCTTGGTCTTGGCTTCGGCCAGGTAGCGTTCCAGGGTTTCTCTCGCCGCTTGGTCCTTTTCGAGGTCGCCGCTTGCCACAAACACCCACACGGCCGACTCGCCGGTCAAAAGTCGGCGGATGACCTCCTGCCGGACATTCGAGTGGGTGAGCAACGCAAGCGATTCTTCGTCGAGTTTCCCCGACCACGCGACCCGCGGCACCTGGCCGGGACCCGGCGGAGAACGCAACACAGCCCAGGGCAGATGGTCGAGGTCGATTTCGACGTCCGAGAGCCGCCAATCGTCCGGGGCGATCTGCTGAACATCTACCGCTTCGGCAAGGAGATTGATCGGCTGATCTTCCAGGGGCTGCAACATCGCGCGCACCGCCTCACCCACGGCCTCGTCGCCATCGTAGAATACCACTAGATGGTAGGGGTCGGGGGCCCAGCGTTCCAAGGCGTAACGGAAGACGGGCACATTGCACGCCCATGCGGTTGCCGCAACACACCAGACGGCCAGAATGGCAAGGCATCGCGAAAGTAACTGGAAACGTTTCAGGGTTTGAAGCCATGGGGTGGCTTGCATGACGGCTCTCCTGGTGGATGGTTTCGTCCATTGTACTCGATTTGGCTCGGGCTGGCCAACCGCCGACCTTGTGAGGCCCAGCTATCGACCTGTTTTCATATACCCGGTGGCGGTGTGCAGGATTGAAACCGCTGCCCGAGGGGGGCTGTTCATCAAGTCGCGCTGCTGCTATCAATACCGTTATACCTTTGATGCAGGGCGCACCATAACAAGGGCGAAATCATGCGAATCGGTGTCTTCTGTAGCGGCGGCGATGCCCCTGGAATGAACGCGTGCCTTCGCGCGGTGGTCCGATCAGCCAACGCGGCGGGCCACGACGTCGTCGGCATATACCGTGGATACCAGGGGCTCTTAAGCGAAGACTTCTACATCGATTCCGACGGCGAGCCGCTCATGAAGCTGCGCTCGGTATCGAACTTGGCGAAGCCCGGAGGCACGGTGTTGCACACCAGCCGTAGCGATGAGTTCCGCACCGACGCCGGGCAGAAGAAAGCTGCGGCCGTTCTTCGCAAGCACCGAATCGATGCATTGATTCCCATCGGCGGCGATGGGACCTTCCGCGGCGCCGTGGCGCTGAGCCGATACTTTCAGGGTCAGGTGATTGGCTGCCCGGGGACGATCGACAACGATCTTCTAGGAACCGATTACACCATTGGATTCGCCACGGCGGTGCAAACGGCGGTCGAGGCCCTCGACCGATTGCGCGACACGGCCGATAGTCACGAGCGCATGTTCCTCGTCGAGGTGATGGGGCGGCATAGCGGATACATCGGCCTGTACACAGCGCTTGCCGGCGGCGCCGAGGTGGCGGCCATACCGGAAACACCAACCGACACCGGCCACATGATCCGCCAATTGCAACTGCTCAAAGCCCGTGGGAAAACATCCATCATGATCGTGGTGGCCGAAGGCGACGAAGCAGGCGGCGCCGTTGTTCTGAATGAGCAATTGAAGCAGGGGGGATGCCCGTTTCAAACCCGCGTAATCACCCTCGGCCACCTGCAACGGGGCGGCTCGCCCGTGGCCGCCGACCGCATCCTCGCGGCCCGGCTCGGCGATTTCGCCGTCCGGTCGATCCTCGACGGTCAGACCGGCGCCATGGCCGGCCTGATTCACGGCGAGTTGGTGCTTACCCCCTTTGCCGAGACCTTCTCAGGTCACAAACCCGTTCCAGATTCCCTGCTTCGCCTGCTGGACACCTTGGCGTATTGAGGCAACCTGTCACATGCCCAGAACAGCTCGAGCGTCGGTCGGCGGGATGTGTTACCACGTATTCAACCGTGGAAACGCGCAGGCCGAGGTCTTCCGCACGCAGGACGACTATACATCGTTCCTGAAACTGCTTGCCCGGGCAAGCGGGCGGGTGCCCATGCGGCTGTTGGCATACTGCCTTATGCCGGACCATTTCCATCTGGTCGTTTGGACGTTTGAGGACGGCGACCTGGGCCGGTGGATGCAGTGGCTTTTGACGTCGCATGTGCGGCGATATCATCGGCAGTACGGTTCCACCGGCCGTGTATGGCAGGGTCGCTTCAAGGCGTTCCCGACTCAGGACGACGAGCACCTGCTCACGGTCCTCCGCTATGTGGAGCGCAACCCGATCCGGTCCGCGACGCTCGATGTGCGCGAGGCGCAGGATTGGCCGTGGTCGTCGATCGGTATCGGGCCGCCCGGCGTGGAGCGTCCGCCGCTCGATGCCGGTCCCGTACCGCGCGGCGACACGTGGTTGGCTTCGGTCAACGCCCCGCAGCCCGAGGCGGAACTGGCCGCCTTGCGCGAAAGTCTTCAGCGCAGCCGTCCGTTTGGGTCACCACTGTGGCAGCAGGCCACAGCGAATCGACTCGGCCTGGAACACACCCTCCGTCCGCGCGGGCGTCCGAAGAAGCGCAGCGAAAAGTAAAGTCGCAGTCCCTGCTCTCCCGAACGCGAAGCGGAAGTGCCGCTGTACACCGAGCCGCAGGTCGACCGTTTGCACGAGGATCGCAACGTGGCCGAGGAACGGCTGCTCGGCCCCACCCATCAGCCGACCTTCGTCATGGCCGCCTGGGCGAAGCTCCCCGACGGCCGCAGCCTCCAATCGGAACCGGTTGGCGCCCCGTCGAAGAAAGCCGCCCAAACGGCCGCTGCCGATCGCCTGCCGGCCCAACTTGCCGCCGCCGGGCTCACCCGATGGTAACGCCCGCCAGGGGCCCCAGCGCGGGCTGCGCCCGCGACCCAACAGGCGGCTTCCAACATGCGCGCACGCTGCGCGTATGTTGCGACGTAAGACACTAAAGGTATTCCGTCAGCAGTTCGCGGCTGGGGCGGGGGATGACCACTTCGGAAACGAGCAGGCCGCGGTGGCGGACGTCGTCGGCCGCGGCCTGCACGCCTGCCCGGACGTCGGCCACGCTGCCGGTCATCAGGCACAGCCCCTTGCCGCCCAGGGCCATGGCCACGTGGATGCGAATAAGCGTCACGCGTGCGGACTTCGCGGCGGCATCGGCGGCCGAGAGGGCGCTGATGGCGCTGAACGTCTCGATGACGCCCAACGCGCCGGGGTCGCCCGGCCCGAGCACGACCGACTGCCCCAGCGCCGGGAACAGGCCCTCGTGGACGTTGGGAATGAGCATGTGGTCGATGATCGCCTCGCCGGCGGCGGCCAGTCCGGCGTGAATGGCCG
>SKZG01000169.1 GCA_007127495.1 Planctomycetales bacterium | reverse complement strand
TTTTTCGGTCAAGAGCTATTCTCCGGAAAACAGTGCCCGAAAAAGGGCCTTGGCGTCGCGCCCCGCACCGGCTCGCGACCGTCCCGCATAAAGCTCACATACATTCTATCCAGTGGCCCCCATGGTGGCAACGCGCCGCTCAGAGTATCGTATAATCGTTCGCAGGCTGGCCGGGGCAGGTCCATTTTTCGGCTAACCGGCTTTGTTTTCAGGGACGGGTAGTGGCCGAAAGAGGAACCTTCCCTGATACTGGCCGGGGGAGACAGTCCGATTTTCGCGGGGAATAAGGCGTTATCTACGAAAGAAAGGTCCTCCGCCGCGAAAATTGGGACAGTCTACTGTGAAAAGGTTTCATGATCGTGCGGCCGCGAAACCGACTTGCCTACGGTTACCCCCGCTGGACTTTTGGGATGGGATGCGGCACACTAGTGTAGGTGTAGGCGTAGCGTTGCCATCCTTACAACGGGTGGAGATCCGCCAGCCGTCTGAAGACTGGTCCATTTTTGGACCAATCGGCGTTATTTCAGGAAAACAAGATCCCTGAAGAAGAATGGGCTTGCCGCGTTGCCGGCCGATGGGGAGCCGCGAAAATTGGGACAGCCCTCCGTGAACGGTCACTTGTATCTTTCTTTGCCTCGATAGTCCGAAGGGAGGAACCGCGATGCGTCAAACGAACCGAATGCGTCCTGCTGCCGCAACCAACAGGCGAACGCAAACTTGCGCGCACTCTGCGCCCATGTTGCAGCGAAGAACTGGAAGAAGATGGCCCCATGGTTGTGTGTGGGCGGTGATGTCCGTAGCCCTAATTTGTGTGTCGGCCACCATGCCGCCGGTGTGGCTTTCGGTGGCTTTGGCCGGGGACGAAGTGATGGACAACGATCTCGAACTGCCGACGCCCAGCCCAAGCGATTTGCCTCCGCTTGTGGTCGAGGTGGAGGAAGCGCCACTCCCGGAGCCGGCTGCCTGCGAGCCCTTGGCTGTCCAGCCAACGCCCCGGATGGGTTATGCCGTTTGCAGACGGCGTGCAGTGCACCGGTGCCGCCCACGAGGGAAGTTCGGGCGAGTTCCTCGCCGGCGCGTACTGTGTCGACCGTGTCCGGTCCCGCCCGTTCGAAAGTCGGAACCAGCGGAACAGGCACAAGTCGATTCCTGGAAGCCCCTGTTTGACAGCCGGACGCTCAAAAACTGGAAGGCCACCGAGTTTGGAGGCGAGGGGACAGTCGAGGTGCGCGACGGGATGATTGTCATGGAAATGGGGGGCGACATGACCGGCATCACATTCACGGAAGATCCGCCGCGGACGAACTATGAACTCGAGCTGGAAGCTCAGCGACTTGCGGGGCACGATTTCTTTGGCACCACCACGTTTCCGGTCGGTGAGGAATACTGCTCGCTGGTTGTCGGCGGCTGGGGAGGCACCGTGGTGGGGCTCTCGAACGTCGACTTTTACGATGCGTCCGATAACTTCACGACCACCTTCAAAGACTTCAAGAACGAAACCTGGTATCACGTTCGTATCCGTGTATCCGATCACAAGATCACGGCCTGGATTGACGGCGAGAAAATGATCGAGCAACCCCGTGCGGGACATCAATTCGGCGTTCGTTTCGAGGTGGAACTGAACCGGCCGCTCGGCATCTCCACTTGGCAAACCACCGGTGCCGTCCGAAATATTCGCATCCGGCGCCTCAAGCAAGGCGAAGTCGACGCCGATCAGCCGGAAGCATAGCACCTGGAGTGCATGCTCGTCCTACAGTCAAACCGACGACGCCAAGCGAGGTCATTCCGATGGCATACCGCCGATATCCCCGTCCTAATCATCGGATCGCGCCTTCGGTGTTGCGGGACCTGCTCGACGAGCCCATCCCCGGTTACCTGATTAGGGAAACCCGATTTCCTGGAACTCGGCTAGCCGATCTGGACGAAACGGCATGGGACCACTTCTCGCAGGATGCCATTGGCCAGCTCGCCCGCTTGGTCATTTCGTGCGTGAGCAAGGGGATTTTCCGAGGCGAAGGATGGCGGATCCAATTGCCACCCGTGGCCCCCGAGGTGCGGCTGAAAGACCTGACGCTGGAAACCCGGACTCGAAACTGCCTTATGCATGCCGGGTTCGCTGGCAGCATGAACCGGCTCGGCTGGATGAATGTGAACGACTTGATGCGTATTCCGGCGTTCGGGCCAAGGTGCCTGATTGACTTTCTGACGGCACTGGAGGCACCTGACGACCCCCGAAACAAAATTGACCCGGCGCTTATCGACCGGGTGGTTCGTTTTGCCGAACCCCCTGAGATTGCCGCCATTCAGTTCGACGATCCTCGCTTAGGCCCCCTTCTTCGGTCGATGGACACCGAGAGCGGCACGGTGGCGGACTTCGTCGAGCGGATTCGCAATTCTGAAGGTGGGCTGCCGAGTTCGGCCGAACTAGCCGAACGGCTCGACCGATTGGCCGAAAGGATCAATGCTCTTCACGAGTTGACCGTCGAGGAGGAGTTCACGGACATCTTTTCCTTATTGGCGAAGGAGCGCGACCTGCAAATACTCGCCGTCTACTACAACTGGGGCGGATCCGGGAGCCGAACCCTGGAGCAGTTGGCGCGAAAACACGGCCTCAGCCGCGAACGAATACGCCAGATTTGTGCGCGGTTGCTCGAACGCGTTGGCCGGCAGCCGGTTTTCGCTCCCGTCTTGGACCGCACTCTCCGTTTTCTCGCCGACCGACTGCCCAGGGCAACCGCGACTCTGGAGCGTGAATTGCGGGAGGCGGGACTCTCGCGCCACGGTTTGTCCATTGCGGTGATTGAGAAGTCCGCCGGATTCTTTTCACGGACGCCGCCGTTCCGCGTTCTCCCGGTTTCCGGCGGCGCTGTGGCCGTTGCCCCGCATGAAGCGGCCCTGCCGTCCCGCATTATTCAGGCCGCGAAATCGGCCGTGGGCAGCTTCGGTGTGGCAACCGCGCCCGAGGTCAAGGCGGAACTGACCAAGTACCGACCCCGTCGCCGCGTTTCCCGAGAACTGTTCCAAGAAACGCTTTCGCAAGTGCAAGACTTCCAGTGGCTCGATGCCCGCCGGTTGTGGTTCTGCCTCAATACCGCGCCGGTCTACGGCTTGCAACATTTGATCGAGAAGGTCGTTTCCGTGGCCCGGTGTATCGATGTGTCACGACTGCACGACGCCCTGGATCGATATCGGCGCCGCAGCGACAGGATGCCTCCGCCTCGTGTTCTGCGCGAGTACTGTCGCCAAATGCCAACGGTACGTGTCGAAGGAAATACCGTGTATGCCGAGCCGACACTCGACTGGAGGAGTGTTCTCGCCGGAGTGGAACGCACCATGGTCGAAATCTTCATGGAATCGGGCCCCATCATGGAGCGCGGCGAGTTCGAGGAAGAGTGCGTTCAACGCGGGGTCAATCGGTTCAGTTTCAACGCCATCCTGACGTGCTCGCCGGTGGTGACCCACTATGGAAGAAGCGTTTATGGACTGGTTGCACAGCAGTGCGATTCCGAAACGGTTCAGCGCGTCCGCGCCAGGAGTGTCGACACTGTGTCCGGCCGTATCCTGCAGAAGTGCGGAGTTGACGAGCAAGGTCGTCCCTTTGCCGTGTACCGGCTTTCCAAGGCGGCAATCGCCTGCGGCGTCATTACAATCCCCGCCTCGCTGAAACAACGCATTGCCGGCGAATACACGATTGTCGTACCGAAGCACGAAAAGGTGGGCACTCTCGTGGCCAAGCGAGGATGCGGTTGGGGACTGGGGCCCGTGCTACGTGCCCAACGTGCTCGACCAGGCGACTACCTCCTGCTTCAATTCGACAACGTGGCCCGCACTGCCGGGTTCCATTTGGGCGACGAACGGCTCCTGGAACCGTCCTTGTCCGGCCCGTAAACGCGTAAACGGGCACGGACTCCCAAGCGCAGCCTGCGCCCGCAACCCAACGGGCAGGTTCCAATATGCCCGGACGCTGCGATGTGCGCAATTAACGAGCACCCAACCCGACACGGAAGATGAAGTCGCCGAAACGCTCGTCGGAAGCCCGTTCCCTCGCATAGCGGGTCAGGGCGGTTCGC
>SKZG01000280.1 GCA_007127495.1 Planctomycetales bacterium | reverse complement strand
GACGGCGAAGGTGACGCGCCAAACGCCCGCTCGGGCGCATGCTCGCAAGATCGGTTCGACGATGCGATACGGCGCATGCCGATCGCTGCGGATGCGCACCTCGAGCGGCTCGGCCGGGCCGCGGCCGCGGCGCCCTTCGTAGGCAACCATTTCGCTCAGGGTGTCGTGATCCAGCGATCGGCCGGCCACGACAAGGTCGCCCTCCGGCAACACGTTCACGACGATTCGGCGGGTGGTGTCGGTCGGGTCGGTATGCCGGCCGGTTTGCGCTGCGGGCAGGTCCAGTTCCATCTCCACTTCCTGCCGGGCCAAGTGGCTGGAGACGAGGAAGAAGATGATCAGCAGAAACACGACGTCGATCATGGGCGTCATGTTGAAGCCGACACCGCTTCGCGCGACGTTGTTGGGTACGCGCATCATCGGGCTCCCGCTGGGGGCGCGGCGGGCGGAACCGGCGGCGCCTTCGCCCGGCGCGGCGCGCCTTCCTGACGCTTCAGGGGCCGGAACACGTGCTGGGCCACGTAAGCGGCCTCGGCCACAAGTTGGTCCACGCGGTTGCGAAAAATGGCAAACGCCCCCAGGGCCGGAATGGCCACGATCAGCCCCATCACGGTCGTCACCAGGGCCAGATAGATGCCTTCGGCCAAGTCGGCCGCCCGCGCCGCGCCTTGTGTGGCCGCCACCTCACGGAATGCGAAGATCATGCCCACCACCGTACCCAGCAGCCCGAGCATCGGCGCGATATTGCCGATGACCGAGAGGTACTCGATTTTGCGGAACAGGCGCGCCGACTGGTCGGCCATGGTGTCTTCGATGGCTTTTTCAGCGGCGGGCCAGCCGCCCTCGACCTCGCTTAGGCCCGCACTGAGCACGAACGCGAGAAAACTCGGCTGCTGCCGGCACCGCTCGACGGCGAGGCTTGGCTTTCCGGACGAAAGCAGTTGAAACACGTCGTCAGCCAGGCCCGGCGGCATCAGCACCGTTTCGCGCAACGTCATGAGATGTTCGATCACCAGGGCCACGGCTGCCAAAGAGAGCAGCAAGATGAGCATCCCCACCACGCCCCCGGCGGCAAGAATATCCCACAGCGAGTCGCCGGCCGGACTCGCTGCGTCGGCCGGTGGCGTTGCCGGCGCTTCCTGCGCAGCCGCGGGAACGGCCAGGCAGCATAGAAGCGAGCACATTAGCATCTTCGCAAACATCGATCTTTTCTCATCGTAGGGTGGGTAACCGTTTACGGGCCGGCCGGGGCCTGGGACGTTGTTCGGCCAACATAAGCCGTCTCCAAGCAACAACCAGCTACTCGACTCTTTGTTCTAAGGATCGGTAAGGAAATAACCGGCGCTCTTTCTTCCCCCTCACCCTACCCTCTCCCACCGAGGGAGAGGGGACATCGGAAAGTCATTTCTTTGCCGATCCTAACCTCGACCTCGCTTCGACGACGATGCGGGGCTGGTCCTGGTACTCGTCCACGAGTTCCCGGTACAACCGGGCGGCGCGGTCGGCATGGGTGGTGTTTTCCAAGGCGCGGGCGGCCTCTAAGACGGCACGGGCAGCCAGGGGCCGCTGCCGCGGGTACACAAGGGCCACGCGCAGCAGGCTCAGGGCGGCCTGCTCGTACTCGCCCGCCCGTGCCTGCGCCTGCCCCAGCACAAAATTGGGGCCCGCCTGCAGCGGTTCGGGAATCGCCTCGATCGCCCGCGCCCAGCGGGCGCGTTGCGCCGGCGTCGATTGCAGCGCCTCAACGCGCCAGCGCTGCGCTTCGGCCAGTCGGGCCACGCGCGGGTCGGCGGTGCTTTGCAGCTCGCCCAGCCGCGCGCTCG
Source organism: Planctomycetales bacterium (assembly GCA_007127495.1). Lineage (GTDB taxonomy): Bacteria > Planctomycetota > Planctomycetia > Pirellulales > Thermoguttaceae > PWXP01. The sequence continues at coordinate 2,247 of SKZG01000280.1, read as the reverse complement.
CACGCGGCTGCAGCGCAGTGCTCAGCAGGTGGCTGGCGCCCAGCAGCACGGCCACCGGCCGATCGGAGTTCAGCCAGTCGCGGGCGGCCTGCTCCAAAGCGGCGTCGGGCCGGCCTGGCACCCAGCCAAGTGGAATGCAATCGAAGTGCGGCGTGTCCGGATCGTCGTCGACGAGCAGCAGGAAGAACGTGCCGGCCTCGGCCGATCGGCCCAGTGCGTCGTAGCAGCGCACCGCCTGCGCCAGGATTTCGCGGCGCACCCAACGGCGCGGCTCGGCATCGAGTGCCGCCCGATACATCGTCAGCGCGTCGGCGAACCGGCCCTGAGCAAACTGCTCGTCGGCTTGGCTGTGCTCCTGCGTGCGGGGGCTCCGGACTTCAAGGACCTGCTCAGCCGGGAATCGCTGCGTGGTGCCGCCGGTCAGTTGGACGGTCATTTCACGGCCGGTATAGTCGACAATCTGCCCCGTCACCCGGGTTTCGCCGCCCGCCTTACCGCGCAGGGTCACGGTATCGTGCGCAGCCAGCGGCACGGCGAGCATGGCAGCAATCGCCAACGCGAGCGGCGGAACTCGTGGATGGAGCCGGCCGCTACCGCGTCGAAAACCATCCACCCTGCGCTTTCGTTTGTATGGCAACTTCATGGAGCCGGCGCGAATTGGGAAATGTCGATGTAGGTATGCCGGCCGCCGTTCTGTTCAGCGAGCTGGACGAGAAAGTTCCGCGGATTCTGCTGCGGCCCGAAGCCGAACTCGATTGTATGTATGGCAGTACCGGCCGCACGGCGACGCAGCCGCTCAAGTTGGGCCGGCCACAGCCGCGGTTCGTCAGCGTCGGTCAGGAAGAAGATCACGTCGGGCCGCAACGCGATGGCTGCCAGCAATGCCCCTTCGTGCTCCGTGCCGCCGTCGGCCGTCATGCCGCGCACAAACCGAGCGGCCAACTCCTTGTTCCGGTCGGTGGCGAAGAGCAGGCGGTTTGCATTGCCCGCCGGATTGAACACCCAATTCTGGTGATTGTAGAAGATGATTTGAAACTGATGGGACCGGTCGAGGCTTCTGAGGCTTTCGATCAACTGCGCCGCGGCCGCCATGAGCGGCCTGTTATTCATCCAGCCCATGCTGCCGGACCGGTCGAAAAGATAAACAAACCTATACCCTTCGCCCTCAATGCCGAACAACGTCGTTCGGCCCTTCCCGCCGACGGGGTCGGGTCCGCGGCCGGGTCCCTCCTCGGCGCCCTGTGCGGAGCCGATACCCCCGCCCTCCAGGTCGCCCGGCCCAAGCCTGGCGAAGGCATCGGGTAATGCGGCTGTGGGATCGGTCGCCGGAAGGCCTTCGAGCAGGCCGTCGAAATCGCCACCGCCGGCTTGTTCGTTTGTGCTTGCGTGGTCGGTCGTCGCGCCGTGTGCCTCGCCCTCGAAATAGTCTTCGCCGGACTCGACGTGCCGCAGGACGATGCCCACCTCGGCGGTGCGCTCCACGGCAGCCCCTTGCGGGGGGGACGTTTGTAGGCTCACTGCCAGCACGACCAACAGGGTGGTGTGGAAGAAAACGGAAATAAGCCAGCTTGGCAGGGCCGGACGCAGTGATCGGATCGTCACGACACGCACGGGGAACTCGAGTGGTCAAAAGGAACGGTAACCGTTCGCAGGGGACCGTCCTGCTTCGCATGCAGCGGAGAAAACCGGCCGGGCCGCCACCCCGTGAACGATTACCGAGGAACGAAATCCGCCTTGCCGCCCCCGACCAGGTGGCGGGTAACGACTTACGGCACTCATTCCATTCTAGGCCGGACGGCGCCCTGCCGTCAACGTCAGACACGCCTACGACGTTTTATCGTAAACCTCCTCAGCGCTCGGGAAGCGGTCGAGAAGCAGGAAGCACACGGCCAGCAGTCGTGCGGCCTCCGGGTCGGGTGAGAGTTCCCAGCGGGCGCGGGCGGTCCCCAGTGCCCTGAGGAAATCGCCCGCCGCAAGCTGCCGAAGGACCGAAGCGTGCAGCCGGCGCTGGTGGTCGTGCGCCGCGGCCACCAGTGAGAGGTCGCACTTGCAGCGGCGGCATTGGACCGACGGAAGCTGCCACGCCTTGCAGGTGGGGCAGCGCAGCGACGTTTTCCGTACGGCGAGAAACGGGGTGACGGTGTCCGGGAGCCATGCACGCCATATTGCGGGCTTTCGTTCCGCCGGCTCCTGCGGCAAGCAAGGTTTCCGCCGGCGCATGGCGGTGCGCGGGCGCCCCGGCGCCGG
>SKZG01000399.1 GCA_007127495.1 Planctomycetales bacterium | reverse complement strand
CCTATTAACACGAGGAGCAGAACCATGTCCAAGAAGTCCAAGAAACACCGCAACGGCAACCACAACCAGAACAGCCCGCAGCCGGTCCGCATCATGCCCGAGCACCTATCGCAGACGGAGGCCAATCCCAAACCGGCCCGCCGCTGGTTTCCGCGGATCCGCGCCTACGTGGCCGACTGCGTGGCGGCCTTCAAACGCGGCTATCAGGAAGGCCGCCGACAGACCAGGGCCGCCTACGAGGCCACGAAGGTCGAGGCCGCCGTTTCGGCCGCCCGTATTGCCGATTCGGCCAGCAGGCGAGTGGTACGCGGTCGTCGGATGGTCGAGGGCAACCCGAAGTCGTTGAGCCTGCGGCTGACTGGTGCGGCGTTGGTCGTCGCTGCCATCTGGGGTCCGCTGGGCTGGCTGGCGCTCGTGATCGGGATCCTGCTGTTGGTTCGACCGGCGGTGGTTCCGCGGCTGGTCGCCGATGCTCTGGCGTGGGCGATGGCCGGTGCGGAGGAGGCGGACAGGCTGCTTGCGCGAGCGTGGGCGGCCGTCAGGACGAAGTACAAGGTTGTTGCCGCGTCCGTGATGGTGACCGCAACGCTCTTCTGGGCGAAGGTCCGGGCGCGGATGGCGGCACCGGTGCTGGAGGCCGAGCCGGCGTGCTGAACTGTGAGTCGGAATCGGGTAAACCTGTGGGATTCTGGGGCGGCAACCGTGCCGCCCTCCTTTTAGCTATCAGAGACGGGCTGGGAAGCCGCAGGAGCCCGTTTGAGGCGTTTTGTGGGCCAGGGCACCAAAAGGCCTGTCGGAGGATCGGATGCGTCTACGGGCTTGCTGGGGGCTTCTGCGGGTTCTTGTGGAGCACGGTCGGCGATCGGAGGCAAGATCGAGGTTGGGAACCGTCCGATGAGCGGTTCACGGGCCGAAACTCGTACTTGTCTTGGTTTGGCCTCCCTGGGCACCTGAAGGGAGTCTGAGCAAGTGGCAGCAGCGGTATGGGTAACGGCCGCGGAAAAGCAGACGCAGTGAACTTATGCACGCTCCACAATCACGACGTCTTCGGGATCGAACCCCGGCAGACAAACGATCAGAACGGTCTGGTTCCCGATGGCGCGGTGTCGCACTCCGGGTGGAATGAACACGCAGAAACCCGGCTGCACCGGCAGGAGATCCTCGTCCAGTTGCATCTTCGCACCCGGCTCGCAATCGAGCACATAATAGGTTTCCGTCAGGCGGCGGTGGTAGTGGAGTTTCGCATCGCGCGTAATCTGCGTACGATGCAGCGTTCCGGGGAACTCGGGCACGTCGGCCAGGGCCCGGCGGGCGATGCCGCATGTGCATTCCTGCCCCGGCAAACCGTCAAAGTCAACAACCCGGTATCGCTTCTCTTCAGACGCCATCGACTGCTCCATGTCCTACAAGGGATGAACGAACCCTACGAAAACCATCCAAATCTCGCATGATCCAAATCATACCCGCACATCGCGGGTTTGACAACGCGCGGCATCAATGCCAGAATTGTGCCGGTGCGGGGATCCGAAACCCTGCCGGCTCGAGTGAGCGGGAGAGCGCCCAGCACGAGCTTCATCCAGCGGGTTTACAGAGGAGGATATGTGATCATGCCCAGTTGTTTCGCTTCGCGCATCGCTCTGATTCTGTTGGCCACCGGGGCCGGATATGCGGGAACACCGCAAGCACTCGGCCGAGACGCTCACCGCCCTCCGGTGCCGGGCCCCAACGGGCTCGTCACGGCCGACCATCCGCTGGCGGCGTCGGCCGGCGTACGTGTTCTTCAGCAGGGTGGGAATGCGGCCGACGCCACCGTAGCAACCCAGGCCGTGCTGCACGTCGTCCGCCCCCAAATGTGCGGCGCCTCGGGAAACGGGTTCTTCACGATCTACGACCGCGCGTCGGGAAAGGTCTACAATCTTTCGGCTACGGGAGCCGCTCCGAAAGGCCTCGACGCGTCGCGGCTCTCGTCCGCCGAACTTTCCCGCGGAATCAAGGCGGGCGTCGTTCCGGGCCTGTTCGGAGGGTGGATCGCATTGCTGGAGCGGTTTGGCACCATGAGCCTGGCCCAGGTGCTTGCGCCGGCCATCGACTATGCCGAGAATGGACATCCGCTCGAGGCGTCGGTCGCTCGCGAAATCCGCACGCTCCAATCACTCTTCGAAAAGTATCCATCGAGTCGGAAGGCATTCCTGCCCGAAGGACGCGCGCCCCGGCCCGGCGAGACCTTTCGGATGCCCGATCTGGCGAACACCTTCCAAAAGCTCGTGCGGGCCGAACAGGACGCCCTCAGCCGGGGCGCGTCCCGGCCCCAGGCACTCCGCGCAGCCTTCGACCGCTTCTACCGTGGCGATATTGCCCAGGAAATTGTGCGGTTCTACCAAGAAAATGGGGGCGATTTCACCATGGAGGACTTCGCCGCCTTCCAGCCGCGGTGGCCCGAACCGGTCCGGACCACGTACCGCGGGTACGACGTGTACACCAGCCCGCCGACCTCGCGCGGCGGCCTTGAGTTGGTCATGCAACTCAACCTGGTCGAAGACGTGGACCTGGTTGCCCTGGGTCACAACTCGGCGGAACTGGTCCACCTACTGGCCGAGGCCATCAAGGTGGCCAAGGCCGACGTCTACCACTACGTGGCCGACCCCGAACGCTTCAGCGTACCGGTCGCGGCGCTGGCGTCGAAGGAGTACGCGGCGCAACGCCGGGCCCTGATCGATCGGAATCGGCCGAGCCCGTATCCCGAGCCGGGCGTTCCGGCCGGCGCCGTCGAGCAGAACCGAAAACCCCGGAGCAAGCCGCCAGACGGTCCCGGCGATACGCCACCGGACGGCCGGGCACCGGAAGGCAGTACAGCCACGCTGTCCGTGGCCGACCGCTGGGGCAATGTGATCGCCGCCACCCCGACGCACGGTAGCTTCTTCGGCACCGGGGTTGTGGCGGGGAATACCGGACTCACGCTGAACAACGGGACCCGCATCGGGTCCACGGCACCCGATCCCGATCACGTGAACTTCGCCAGGGGCGGTCAGGTGCCCATTCTCAATAATGCGCCGGTAATCGTCCTGCGGGACGGACAGTTCTGTTTGGCCATCGGGACCCCGGGTGGCGAGGGAATCGGACAGACACAGTTTCAAGCCATTGTGAACGTCCTTGACTTCGGTATGGACATCCAGAGTGCCGTAGAGGCGCCACGCTTCCGACTTAACGGGCGTCCGAGCTTCTACAGACCGGGGGCGGTCGCCCAGCAGTAGCGGCGAGGGAACGTACGGCGTCCCGCCCGAATGATGCCAGGCGATGCGGTCGGACCCGGTAATGTCGCCCCTTGAGCCCAGCGGAATCGCATAGGCCGCGGTGCCCTGGAAGCCGCTCATCAGAATGGCCGTCTCGCCAAGCAGCACGGGCGAGGGGATCACGTTCGTGGTTTGTCCCCCGCATTCCCAAAGAATGTCCCCCGTAGCAAGGTCGTAGCCGGTGGCCCGCCGGGTCGCATTAACGACGACTTGTGCTCCACCGTCGCGCGGAACCACCAGCGGCGTCGACCAGTTCGACACTTCATCGCGTTCGACTCTCCACCGGGTATCGCCGGTTTGGGCATCGAGCACGACCAGGAACGATTGTCCTTCGTGGTCCCAGTTGACGACCAACGAGTCGGCGTACAGGGCCGGCGAGGCGCCCTCGCCCCAGCCCAGCCGCGTAATCATGCGTCCCAGGTCGCGCTGCCATTGGAGGTTGCCGTCCATGTCATAACAGTAGATGCCGCGCGAGCCGAACGAAGCGTACACCCGCCGGCCGTCGGTGACCGCCGAGGCGGAGGCATAGCTGTTGGTCCCGTGGCGCCCCTCGTGCGGCAGCGCTTCGGTTGCGGTTTGCCGCCAGCGAATCCGGCCGGTGCGGCGGTCGAACGACAGCACGTCGAACCGGTAGTAGTTCTTCGGGCGCTCGGTCCGGTAGCCGCCCGGCGGCGCCTGCACGATCGCCGGCAGCACGTCGACCGTGCGGTCGGTACGAACGGCGGTGAGCAAGAACACCTGATCGCCCCAGACGATCGGCGTGCCGCTCCCCTCGCCCGG
>SKZG01000212.1 GCA_007127495.1 Planctomycetales bacterium | reverse complement strand
GGCTTCACCGACCTGGTGATCACCGGGCTGGTGGGCGTGCAGCCCAGCGACGCCGACACGCTGACCATCGACCCGCTCGCGCCCGACACCTGGGACTACTTCGCCCTGGACAACCTGCCGTACCGCGGCCACCGCCTGGCGGTGGTTTGGGACCGGACGGGCGAGCGTTACGGGCGCGGCCGCGGCCTGCACGTGCTGGTCGACGGCGAGAGGGTCGCCACCTCGCCGAAGCTTGCGAAGATGACCGTGGACCTGCCCCCGGCGGTCGAGGTGCCGATGCCCGACGAGGTTCGCTTCAACTACGCCGTGAACAACGACGGCGACTGGTTCCCGCGCTTCGCCGCCTCGCACGTTGGGCCCGGCAGTGCGCTGTCGTATGTGAACGACGGACAGTACCGCTACGATCGTCGCCCGGTCAACCGCTGGACCACGCTTGGCTCCGAGACCGACACCGATTGGATCGAGGTCGAGTTCGGCATGGCGCGTCCGATCGACACGGTCAAGCTGTACGTGCTCGACGACGGCGAGGACGTGGTCGCGCCGGAAAGCTTCGAGTTGGAATACGACGAGGGCGCGGGCTGGAAGCCGGTGCCCTCGCAGCAGCGTTCGCCGGCGGAACCCGTCGGGCGGCGGCCCAACACCGTGACGTTTCCCCTCATGGAGGTGGCGAAGCTGCGGGCCGTGTTCCGGCACGCCGAGGGCGAGGCGACCGGCCTGACCGCATTCGAGGCGTGGGGTCCGGGCGAGCGGCCCTACACGCCCGCGCCGCCGCCGGCGGGCAACGTTGCGTTCAACGCCACCGGCGAGGGCTATCCGAAGGCCACGGCTTCGCACAGCGACCGGTTCGGCGGCGTGCCCGAGCGCGCCATCGACGGCCGGATCGTCTACATCCCCACGCCGATGAACCGCTGGACCAGCTACGGCTCGCCCAACGAGCAGGACTGGCTCGAGGTCGACTTCGGCGAGGAGAAGACGGTCGGCCGCGCCGTGCTGCACATCTATGACGATCGCGGCGGTGTGCAGCCGCCGAAGGATTATGTCGTGCAGGCGTGGACCGGCGAGGCGTGGCGCGACGTGGACGTCGCCTCGCGCGACCCCGAAAAGCCCACCGGCTCGATGGCCAACACGGTCACCTTCGCGCCGGTGACCACGAGCAAGGTGCGCGTGCTGTTCATCCACGACGGCCGCGCCCGCAGCGGCGTGACGGAACTGGAGCTTTGGGAGAAGTGAATGCGGCGAGAAGCGTAACCATCCCCCGGACAAACCGGGGGCATTGTTCTAGAAATCGGATGGAAGCTATGGAGAACACCGTTATGAGTACGCACCGTAACTATCGTCGATTGTTTGGCATGATGATTCGCACCGCGGTTGCGCTGGCGCTGATGGGCTTTCGCGCCTCGGCCGTGCCAGCCGCCGACGATGTCACGTTCATTCACATTGGCGATACCCACTACAACACGCGCGGCGAGAACTTCGAAAAGCAACGGGAACGGTTCCGGATGGTGATTGAGAAGATGAACGCTTTGCCGGGTACGCCGTAAAGGGCTCTGCGCAGTACGAATGGCTGGTCGACGATTTGCGGCAGGCCGAGGCGCCGTGGAAGATTCTCGTGTACAGCGGAGAGCAGCCCTGGACGGATGATTCGGAGGCTGGTGAGGCGGCTCGGGCACTGTTGCAGCCGCTATGCGAAGCGCACCGCGTCCAATTGGTCACAGCAACACGCCGGACTGCCTGCCCGAAGTGGCGCACCGGCCCTTTTCACGCGCCGGCCTGTCGGCTATAATGGCGTCGGGTTGGCGCATGGGGCGCCGGCCCGGAGGATGTGCTGATGCCGAACCGCAGTGGGATGAACAAATACCCACGATATGGGGAGCGAATCGCTCCGACCACACTCCACTCTGTGTTGCTTGAACCTTTGCCGGAACGGCTCCAGGCCGCTTTCGGCCCGGTGCCGTTACGCTTATGCGACCTGACCGAGCGGCTCTGGGGGCAAGTGCCGGAGGCCACGATTCTTGAACTGGCCGAGATCATTGTGGTGCGCGTCCGTGCCGCCTGTGCGCAGGGGGTCTTTGACGACGTCCCATTTCCTGATCCTCCGAGGGAGACCGACCTGGGCGACCTGCGATTGGAGCATCGCACCCAACATTGTCTTTCCCGGGCGGGGTTCGAGAGGGATTTTCAGTCGCTGGGGAACCACACGATCGGCGAGATACTGAGGCTGCACGCGTTTGGCGCCCGGTGCCTGGTCGACCTCCTTAGCGCGGTGGAGACGCACCTGGCCCGGCATTCGGCGGCCGATTGCCGCCTGGTGGAAGCGGCGGAACGCTTGGCTGCGCTGGGGCAGGCCGCGCGCATTGGCGCCGACGATCCCCGATTCGGCAAGCCGATTCGCGCCCTCGACGTGGAGGCGACCACCGCCGCCGAGATGGCAAACCGGCTGCTCGAACGCCAGGATGTCCCTGGGGATCCGGCATTCGCGGCCGACCAGATCGAAACGCTCTGTGAAGACCTCGAAGCTGCGGTGAACCTGACGGTCGAGCAAGAACTGACCCGGATCTTCGCCGCCGACACGCCCGGCCGAAATCGGGAGATCCTCGTCGGCTATTACGGCTGGGGCGACGGCAAGCGACATACGCTTGCCGCGGTCGGCGACCGTTTCGGAATCACACGTGAACGGACTCGCCAAATTTGCGCCAAGATGACGCGCCGGCACGAGCGTCCGGAAACCATCTACGCGCCGGTCATTGAGCGGGCGTTGGCCGCCATCCGTCGCCGGGCTCCCTGCTCGAGCAGTCAGTTGGAAGCGGAACTTGTACAGGAGGGTTTCACGGCGGTCGGCATGGAGGTGGAAAGCCTGATCGACGGCGCCAAGCTATTGAAGCGGCGCGCCGGGTTCACGTTGGAAGGGGTGAGCCTAGGCCGCCGGCATCAGATAGAACTGGTGGTGCCCGAGGGCGAGGCCGATCTCGTCGCCGCGGCGATCGAGACGGCCCGCCGAGAGATCTATTATCACGGCATCGCAACGCTCGAGCATGTATGCAGGCAGGTGGCGAAGCGGTTGCCCGGCCGCGGCAAGCAGCGGACCGTGGTCAAGGCCGTTGAGGCGCTGCCCGGCTTCGTTCGGCTCGATCGGAAGGACGGGTGGTTCCGCGTGGCCTCCATCGCGAAACACGGCCTTCCGAAGACCATCGAGAAGGTGCTGGCCGTCGCCGGCGAAATCAGCGTGGGCGCGTTGCGCGAGGCGATGAGCCGGAACCGCCGGCTGTGGCGCGAGCCGCCGCCGGAGCACGTGCTGCTGGAGTTCTGCCGGCAGATGCCTGATATGCACGTCGAAGGGAAACGCATTCGTGGCAACCCGCCCAAAGACTGGAAAAAAGTGCTGACCGGGATCGAGGCCAGACTGGTGGCCACGCTCATGCGCGACGGCCCGATCATGGATCGGGGCCGGCTGGAAGACGTGTGCGTGTCCGGCGGGATGAACCGGTTCAGCTTTCACGCTTTCCTGGCATGGTCGCCGGTGATTGCCCAATTCGGCCACAGCGTGTACGGGCTGCTGGGCGCCCGCCCCGACGACCAGCAGCTTCACTCGCTTTCGGAACGGCGCCGCACCGAGCGGTACGCGCATCGGGTTCTCGAGGGCCATGGCCGCACCGCGGACGGTCGGATATGGCTCAAGTACCGGCTATCGAAGGCGGCGAGCACGTATGCGGTCATCACCATACCCGCCGCCCTGAAGGAAACCGTGCGAGGACGTTTTGAGTTGCTGGATTCGACGGGCGAATCGATCGGCGCGTTAGCGACCAAGGACGGGCGCGCCTGGGGATTGGGCGCCTTCCTCCGAAAGCAAAACGCCCAAATCGGCGATGCCATCCTGGTCACGATCGACGTGAACCGGAAGACCGCGACGGCCAGGCTGTGCCCGCCGGATGCCCCCTTGCCAGGCAGTTGACCGTTCGTCCCATGCGACTCTCTCCCGAAGGCGCCCGCTGGTTCATCCGTGTGCGATGGCTCGCATGCGCCGCCGTATTCGCGACCATTTGGTTCACGTCGGCGGTTCTCGGCGTAGTCGTGTAT
>SKZG01000183.1 GCA_007127495.1 Planctomycetales bacterium | reverse complement strand
CATCACGGCCGACGTGCGGGTGAACCGGTTCTTCACGCAAACCGAGTGGCTGCCGCGGCTCGACCATTTCTGGCTGGGCGAGTCGCTGCTGGACGACACGTTCACCTGGTACGCGCATTCCAGCGCCGGCTACGCGCGCCTCCAAACGGCCACGGCCCCGAACGACCCCGTTCAGGCCGCACGGTGGACGCCGCAGGAATGGGAGGTGCCGCGCAGCGGCGAACGACTGGCCACCCGGCAGGAGATCGACTGGCCGTTCCAGTTCGGGCCCGTCAAGTTCGTCCCCTACGCGCTGGGCGAGCTGGCCCACTGGGGCCAAGATATTGACGGCGACGCTCTCCAGCGGGCCTACTGGCAAATGGGCGTTCGGGCGAACCTGCCGATGTGGGCCGTCAACCCCGCCATCGAGAGCGAACTGTGGAACGTCCACGGGCTGGCGCACAAGATCAATTTCAAGGGGGAATTCCTCGTGGCCGAGGCCACTCGCGATTTGAATCAACTACCGCTGTACGACCCGCTCGACGACGACTCCATCGAGGCGTTTCGCAACCGCATGCCCTTCTACACCTTCGGCACGCCGGACATTCCGGAAAGGTTCGACCCGCGATCGTACGCTGTGCGCACGGGCCTGGCCGGATGGGTGACCTCGCCGAGCACCGAGGTTGCCGACGACCTGATGTTGCTGCGTCTGGGCGCCGAGCAGCGATGGCAGACCAAGCGCGGCCGGCCGGGCGCGCGGCGCATTATCGACTGGATTGTGCTCGATTCCCACGTGAGCTTCTTCCCCGAGCAGTCGCGCGACAACTTCGGGACGGTGGCCGGAATGCTCGATTACAATTTCCGCTGGCACGTGGGGGATCGGGTGACACTCGCCTCGGAGGGGCTGTTCGACTTCTTCCGCGACGGGCAGCAACTGATCAGTTTCGGGGCGTTCCTGGCCCGCCCGCCGCGCGGCTCGCTGTACCTGGGAATGCATCTGCTCGACGGGCCCATTCAGCACAGCGTGGTCACCGCGTCGTACAGCTACCGCATGAGCCCGAAATGGGTTTCCACCTTCGGTACCTCCTACGATTTACGCAAGAGCCGAAACCTGGGACAAAACTTCAGCATTACGCGCATCGGCGAATCGTTGATCGTCAGCGCCGGGTTCCAGGTGAACGCCGCGCGCGACGACGTGGGGGTGACCCTGTCCATCGAACCCCGATTCCTACACACCAGTCCCCTCACCCGCATTGGCGGCGTGCGCATCGATCCGGCCGGTGTGCGCGGACTGGAATAGCCGAGAACCCATCATTGGTTGAAGGATCCACAGCATGAATCCGCACGATCCCCAAGCCGGCTGGTATGCGAAGTTCTGCAACGCATTTCGCGGCCTGGAGCTTGGCATCCGGGGCGAAAGCAGCTTCCAGGTCCACTTCGTATTCGGCGCCGCCGTGATTGTGGCCGGCGCCGTCCTCCGCATCGCCGACCCAGGGCAATGGTGCCTGCTGCTGCTGTGCATTGCCATCGTGCTCAGTGCCGAGCTGTTCAACTCGGCGCTGGAGCGGATGGCGCGTGCGGTTTCCGACGAGCACGACGAGAATGTCGGCGCGGCGTTGGATATCGGCAGCGCGGCCGTGCTCGTGGCCTCGCTGGGCGCCGCGGTCGTCGGTACGATCATCTTCCTTGCCCGGCTGGGCGAGTTGCTTGCCTGGTAGATTATTCGGGCTCGTCCATTTCGAACTCGACTATGTGAAACCGGACACCGTGGATCGTGGCTCCCCCGCTGTGGAAGCGAACGTTTTGGTATCGATAGTTCGACAGCACGCGGTGGATATGGCCGAAGTACACGTCGCGCACACCCGTCTCCGGACCCTGGCCCGCGCGCCGCAGGTACCGCAAGACCTTGCGTACGACAACGCGGGTGGGATGCACGAAGTAGGGGATCGGCCGATGCAAGCCCGCGAAAACCGCCAGGTCGTAAACCTGGTGTTCCCATGCCTCGCGGGCACGGTAGTGATGTGGCCGGGTGCGCCGCTCGACCAGGCTTTCCGCGGTCACCCCGCGGCCCAGCACGTCGCCGTGCAAAAACACCTTACTTCCGGAGCGCAGGAAGTGATGATCCCACGTCAGGTTCGGTATGTCGCGATCCAGCTCGATCAGCCGGTCAATGAACGCTTCGTAATGGTCGTGATTGCCTAAGAGGTAGTGGAATTGGCATAGTGGGCAGGTTTCGGCCAGTTCGCGCAGCCAGCCCGCAGCGTGTTCCGCGGCATGGGCGACCGGCATTCGCGCCCAGCGGAAGTCGAACACGTCACCGCCGAACACAAACACCTGCGAACGTGCGGCCGCCGTCCGGATGGCGCCGATATACCGGGCTGCGCTGGAGCGGGCTGTAAGCAGGTGCAAATCGGAAACAAAACAACCTGCCTGGCCCATCCTGCACTCCAATTCGGGAGGCGCGTGGAAACGACCGCTTCCCGGCTGCCCCGTGAACGGTCACTTATCGCTGCACGCGTGCGTTGCCTTTCCAGATGCTCCAGACCTGGGCTTCATCGGCCGGTTGTCCGTAGTCGGTGAGCATGGTTGTGGCCAGGGCGCCGGTGGCCCACCCGAATTGGGCCCACTTTTCCGGCTCCCAGCCGCGCAGGATGGCGTACAACATGCCGCCGACAAAGCCGTCGCCGCCGCCAATGCGGTCGAGCACGGGGATGTCGCGCGGTTCGCACACGTGCCACGTGTCGCCCTCGGCCAGAATGGCTCCCCACCGGTGGCTGTTCGCACTGACCACTTCGCGCAACGTGGTGGCAAATACCTCGGCTTGCGGAAAGGCCTTCTTCACGCGGGCGATCATCGCCTTGAAGCTGTCAATCTTGGCGGCCACGTCGGTGCCCCCCGGCTCCGGCCCCTCGACGTTCAAGCAAAGCTGGAAGTCTTCTTCGTTGCCAACTAGGATGTCCGCGGCGCCGGCAATCTCGCAGAAGATTTCGTGCAGTTCCTTTTCCCGGCCTTCCCAGAACGTTGCCCGGTGGTTCAGGTCGAATGAAATGCACGTGCCGTGCTTCTTGGCAGCGCGGGCAATTTCCAGGCAAAAGGTACTTGTTTCCGGCGACAGCGCGGCGATGAGTCCCGAAAGATGTACGATCTTCACGCCCTCGCGGCCAAAGATTCGGTCGAGATCAAAGTCCTTGACATTGAGCGTGCGCCCCACTTCGCCGGCGCGGTCATTGTGGACCCTCGGACCTCGGGCACCGAAGCCGCTATCGGCCAGGTTGAACTGGTGACGGTATCCCCAAGGCCCGCCCTGGTCCACCTCCGGGCCTTCGTAGTCCATGTGCCTTCCCGCGAGGTCGTCTTTGATGAACCGCGAAATAGGGCTTCCCTTCACAAACGCCGTTAATATTTTTACCGGAAGCCCCAGGTACGATGCCACACTGGCCACGTTGCTTTCGGCACTCGTGGCCTGCATGATGAAGCTTGCACCACAATGCATGGGCTGTCCATTGGCAGGGGTCAGTCGAACGCCCATGCTGGTGGGCGCGACTAATGCGTAGGAGGTCTCTTTTCGCAGTTCGATACTCATCGCGGGACTTCTTCTCCTTGTCTATACGAGGAAAGGGGACAGTTCCATGTGAACGGCCATTCGGACATCAGCTTACCAACAGTCGGACGACCAAACCAGCCCCCGCCCGCGAACAAAGGAGCAGGTTGCCATTGACCTGGAAGCTGGTTCCACTACAATGCCGCCCGAGTATTTTCATCCACCGCCTCCTTTGCGGCTTTCTGCGAAAGCTCTCTTGAGGGGCCTCTTAGAAGTCACGGCATGACGACCCCAAACCAGGACGAACTGACCGGCGGCGCGGCACTAGAGGCCGCGCGCCGAGAAAAATTGCGCAAACTGGAGGAAATGAACGTCGACCCCTGGGGTGGGCGGTTCGACCATCACGCCTCAATTTGCGACGTTCGGGCACGGGAGAACGAAATCGTCGTCGAACCGGCCGGTGATTGCCAAACGGGAAAACCACCACAAGCCCGCGGGCCGAAGGTCCGAGTCGCCGGCCGGGTCGTGCTCCAGCGGAAGGCGGGGAAGCTCATCTTCCTTGACCTCCAGGACT
>SKZG01000290.1 GCA_007127495.1 Planctomycetales bacterium | reverse complement strand
TACAATCGGGCCCCTTGAGTTTATCGAGCGCCTCGGTCTCGATCTGACGAATGCGTTCGCGCGAAACGGAGAACACCTGGCCGATCATGTCCATGGTGTACACGTACCCGTCCGCGAGGCCGTAACGCATGCGAATCACCTCGCGTTCGCGGTAGTTCAACTTGGCCAGCGCTTCGTCGAGCCGGTGGCGGAGCGCCCGCTGGTCAATATCGAACCCTTCGGCTGCTTCGCGCTCCTCGGGCAGCAATTCGCCCAGACACATATCGCGGAAGTCGCCCACCGGGTCATCCAGCGACATGGGCCGATGGGTCATCCGCAGTGCCAGCCGCACCTTCTCCAGCGACACGCCGGCCGCGTCGGCGGTTTCCTCCTCGCTCGGTTCGCGCTGATGTTCCTCCATAAACTCCTGGTGGGCGTCACGCACCTGATCCATGACGCCGAGCATGTGAACCGGTACGCGGATTGTTCGGCACTGGTCGGCGATGGCGCGGGTGATGGCTTGGCGAATCCACCAGGTGGCGTAGGTGGCGAACTTGAAGCCGCGCTGGTACTCGAACTTATCGACGGCGCGCATCAGCCCGGTGTTTCCCTCCTGAATCAGGTCCAGAAAACTCATGCCGCGATTGCGATATCGCTTCGCAATGGAAACGACCAGCCGCAAGTTGGCCGCGGAGAGTTCGCGCCGGGCCTGCTCATGCTCCTGCCGGCAATGTTCCATGCGGGCGACACTGCGGCGCAAGCTGGAGGGCGTTTCGCCAGTGGTGCGCATGAGATAGTCGAGTTCCTTGCGAAGCTGGGCTCGGCTGCGGCCGACCCGTCCGGCCCTACGTTTGTCGCCCGGCTTCACCTTGCTCTCGTCCAACTCCACCTTGAGTGACTCCATCTGCCGCAGGATTTGCTTCAGCCGTTCGCGGACCTGCTCCAGCAGGGCGCGTCGGAGGGGCGACTCTTCCAGCAGGGCGGCCGCTTTGCGCCGCCGGGAAAGAATCCGCCGACATGCGACGAATCGGGCCGACCAGGACCGCCGCTTGTCCAGGGCCGTTTGGAAATCGGCCTGATTCTTTTCGATCAGATGCCGCACGGTCGGCAGATTGGCCTGCATCATGGCCACCAGCCGTTTGCGGGCGCGCACCGAGGCCGTCGGGGCTTCGAGGATTCTTTCGATGCGGGCCTGCCCGCCGCAAATCTGCTCCATCGTGTCCGCCGCCGTTTGCAAGGCCAAATCGGTGGCGAGGAGGCGTCGCCGATAACGGGTGCGCGACTCGGAAATACGGCGTCCGATCGCGCGCTCCTCGGCCGCAGTAAGGAGTTTGACACGGGCCATCTGGGTAAGATACATGTGGACCGTATCGGACATTTGTTCCGCCATAAGAAACCTCCCGGCGGCTCCCGGCGCCTGCGCCCCCCGGCGCGCGATCGGGAAATCCCGCCGTCACGATGATGACCCCTAAAAAACGAGGGGCTCCCTTTTCCGGTCAGTCGCGCGGCCTGATCACCACGAACCTGACACCTCGCCTGTCGCGTACGCGAAGCAGGACGCCTCTTTCGGCCGAGGCCGCTTCAACCGCTTCGCGAAGTGTTTCGACGTCGTTGACCGGCCGCCGTTCGATATGCGTAATGAGGGCCCCGGGTGTCAACCCGGCGTCGGCCGCGGGGCTTCCCGGTTCGACCTCCGTAATCACCAGGCCCTCCCGTCCCGCAAGCCCCAAGTGCTCCGCCACCTCGTCGGTGAGGCGTTCGACTTGAAAACCCATCGTTTCAAACCGCGACGGCTCGGGCTTCACGTCCTCATCGGGTTCACCGGACCTAAGGGAAGTACGGCCGAAGTCGGCCGGCTGTTCACCGACGGTCACGGTCAGTTCGCGTCGTTTTCCGTCGCGAACCACGACCAAGGCCTGTCGGCTGCCGATTTCCGTCCGCTCGACGGTCCCCTGCAACTCGGTGGGGGTCGTCATTTTCCGGCCGGCGAACTCGACAATCACGTCGCCCGCCTTCAAGCCGGCACCTTCTCCAGGGGTATCGGGCATCACGTCGGTAACCAGTACTCCTTGGCGGGCTTCGACCCCCAGATGTTGTGCCAACTCATAGGTAACCGGCTGGATAACGACGCCGAGGTACGCGCGTTGGACACGGCCGGTTTCGATCAATTGCTCAGCCACCCATTTTGCCAAATTGATGGGCACGGCGAATCCTACGCCCTGGTTTCCGCCGGAGCGGGAAGAGATGGCCGTATTGATTCCAACGACCTCGCCGTTAAGGTTCACCAGGGGCCCACCGCTGTTACCGGGATTGATCGCGGCGTCGGTCTGGATGAAGTCCTCGCGCTCGGCGATACCCAGGCCGCGCCCCTTGGCGCTGATGATGCCGGCCGTAACGGTTCCCTGGAGGCCGAACGGTTCGCCCAGGGCCAACACCCAGTCGCCCACCTCGGCTTCGTCGCTATCGCCGAGGTTTGCGGGCGTCAAGTCGCCGGCGCCTTCGACGCGCAACACCGCCAGATCAGTTCGCGGATCGCGAAAGATTTCGACGGCCTCCAATTCACGTCCGTCCTGCAACTGGACCGAAACCCTGGCGGCACCGGCCACAACGTGGTTATTCGTCAGAATGATTCCGTCTCGATCGATGACCACGCCGGACCCCAACCCTCCGGCGCGCGGTCTGGGCATTCCGAAGCCGGGCACAGACGGCGCATCGCGTGGGATTTGCTCGAAGAATCGGCGCAGTTCCGGATGGTCACGGAACATGTCGCCAAAGGGTGTGCCGCGGAACGGCATTTCGGACCGGTCGTCGCCGTTGCTGCGTTCACCCGATCGTGTGCGTTGCGTCACCTGCGGCACGGTACGGATCGCCACGATCGAGGGCAAGGCGTCGCTGGCCGCATTGCGAAACGCCTGCGAAAGTGCCCGTGCCGCGTCGACCGCCACTTCCCGATCGATCTCCCCGCGCCCGCCCTCACTAGATGGGGGGTTCGCAACCACCATAGAGCCAGCCACCCCGAATAGGGCGGCCGCCGCAGTCCAAAGTACCAAGCCGGATCCACATTTGCTGCGCGCCATCATTTCGACCTCCAATTCAGTCCCAGGTTTAGTAAGTAATCGTTTGCTCAACACGAAACCATTCCCGGTGCCAGTTCACGGGGGGATGCTCCCTCCGGCCGTAAGGGGACAGCTCCCCAACCGGCCCTTGAACGCCGGGGCGGCTCAAAAGAATGGTTGCCAGCAGCGCGAACCATCTTGCACGCGTTTATCGGAATCGTACATACTGCACGACCAATCCGGATCATGGAATCCAATCGAGGCCCAGGTCGAGCGACGGGGCGGAATGGGTCAAGGCGCCCACGCTGATACGCTCGACGCCCGACTCGGCAATGGCCCGTACCGTCGTCAAGTCCACGCCGCCCGACGCTTCCAGTTCCACCTCCGGCCGAACCCGGTTGCGCAGTGCCACCGCCTCACGCAGCGCCGGCGGCGCCATGTTGTCGAGCAACACGATGTCGGGCCGGGCGGGCAGCACCGCGTCGAGTTGTTCGAGCGTGTCGACCTCCACCTCAACAATTGGATTCCTGTCGTTGGCGTCCTGTCGTTCCAGCCAGCGGCGCGCGTCGCGGACGGCATCGGCAGGCGAACGCGGGCCGCCGGCTCCAGGCAGCCGGGCGCACAGTGCCAGATGGTTGTCCTTGATAAGCACGGCCGCGAACAAGGCCTCACGATGGTTGTGGCCCCCGCCGCGTCGAACGGCATACTTTTCGAGCCGGCGCCAACCGGGCGTCGTCTTGCGTGTGTCGTAGATTCGGGCCTCGGTCCCGGCGATGGCCTCGACGTAGCGTCGCGTGAGTGTGGCGATACCGCTCAATCGGCCCAGAAGGTTCAGGATGAGCCGTTCGGCTTTCAGGATACCAGTCGCCGAGCCCTCGATACGGCCTACCTCGCTGCCGGCGGAGACCGTCGCGCCGTCGCCCACCGCAGCACGGAACGTCAGAGCGGTGTCGATTTCGCGCAGGGTCGGAACGACGGCCGGAAGGCCGGCGACGACGCCGCAGCGCCGGGCTACGATCGCGGTGCGTCCACACACCTCTTGCGGAAAGAGTGCCTGCGTGGT
>SKZG01000114.1 GCA_007127495.1 Planctomycetales bacterium | reverse complement strand
GGGGTCCACAGCTAGAAATGTGCCTTTCCCCCGGATAGGAATGTCCCCTTGGTGAACGAAAACGGACAGATTCTCCTTGGTATCTCTATTGATCTGGAAGAGCCGCATCACCATGAAGCATCCGAGCTACAAATGCTCCACCCAGCCTCGTTCGCGGAGCGCGTCGACCACGTGGCGGATGCCCTCCTCGTGGTCTTTGTGGGCTACCAGCGTGGCATCGGGCGTGTGGACCACAATGCAGTCGGTCAGCCCGACAGTGACGATCAAATGCTTCCCGCCTCCGCGCACGATGGTGCCGGCCGTTTCCAGCCCCAGGTGCTTCGCGTCGATGGTGTTGCCGTTTTCGTCGATGCCTTTCAGGCGCGCCAGGGCGCGCCAGCTTCCCACGTCGTCCCAGTCGAACGCCGCCTCGACGACGAGCACTTCTTCGGCTCGCTCCATCACGGCGTAGTCGATCGACTTCCCTTCAATGGCCGCAAACTCCTTCTTCAGCACACCTTCGAATTGCACCGTGTCGATGCTCTCAGCCAGCGCGGCCAGTCGCTCTGCCATGGCCGGCTCGAAGCGGCGGAGTTCGTCGAGAATACGCTGCGCCTTCCACACGAAAATTCCGGAGTTCCAACTGTGGCGGCCGTCGGCTAGGTACTCGCGAGCCGTTTCGAGGTCGGGCTTCTCGCGGAACCGCTCCACCCGGAACGTGTCCGGCGGGCCGGCGAACTGCTCGGGAGCCTTTGACGCGACTGCCGCGCCCCGCTCGATGTAGCCGAAGCCCTCGGCCGGATAGCTCGGGCGAATGCCGAACGTGACCAGCCGGCGCGGATCCTCCTCGACCAGCGCGACGGCGTATCGGATCGTCTCGCGAAACACCTCCTCCGCCCCGATCACGTGGTCGGCCGGCATCACGCCCATCACTGCGTCGGGATGCCGGCGGACGATCATGTGCGCGGCCAGCCCGATGCACGGCGCCGTGTTTCGCTTCAGCGGCTCCGCCAGGACGGCGCCGCGTGGAAGCTCGGGCAGTTCCTGGGCAATGGACGGCGCCAGGTCGGATGTGGTCGATACGATGAGCCGGTCGCGCGGAACCAGCCCCCGCAGCCGGTTCACGGTAGTACGGATCATGGTCGTATCGCCCAACATGGGCAGAAGTTGCTTGGGTCGCCGAGCGCGGCTTTCGGGCCAGAACCGGGTGCCGGTGCCGCCGGCCATAATGACAGCATAAAACATGGTTCACTCAATTCGAAAATACGTGTCCTGCGTCACTTGGGTCCCCGGCTCGATCTTTTGCGAGGTCTCTTCAATATCGAGTGCGAACAGGGGGCTGATTTCGACCTGAACGCCGCCGCCCACCGTGGCGCCGGCGGCCGCGAGCCAGCGTCGATGCTCGGCCACCATTTGCGCGCGCACGTGTTCCGGCGTGTCTTCGGCAGCACCTGGCGCGTTCTTCAGCGGAGCGAAACCCTGCCTCCGGTCGATTTCGACCACCATGGCGTTGCGGGCGGCGGGGATCAGGTCGAAGATAAACCGCTCGAACTTCAACCCATTCGGTTCCTGCGGCTCGACCAGCCGCCCGTCTTCAGCAACGTAAGGCACCTTCTTGTGCGCCCGGTGAAAAGGCAAGGCCTCGGCTTGCCCCGCCATGCGCTGAAGAAACGCCGTGTCCATCAGGTGCACGGCGATGCTGCCCGCCCAAATCGCCAGCGAGCCGTCGGCGGTGCGCCGCTCGGCCACGTCGTCGGGCAGGTCGCTGTACTCGATCACGTGCAGTCGCCCGTTCACCTCGACCACGTTGCCCACGCGCTCGCGCGGCGCCTGCTTGGCAATCACCTGGGTGGAAAGCTCCGAATCCGTCAGGCGGTGGTGGCCGATGAACTCGGCCGAACCGAACTGGACCAAGGGGTTGTCGACCTGGAAATAGAAGAGTGTCCGAATGCCGCGCTGCACGAGGCTGTCGAGCACGCCGCCGCGCGCCATCGCGGCCAGCATGCCCCCGTGGCCGTCCGGGCTTAGGGCGATCCGATCCTTCGCCGCCAGCAGCACCTTGCCGGTTTGCGCGTCGACGGCAGGCATGGTGCCCTGGCAGAACACCAGCACGTTGTCCTCGGAGAGGCCGAAGTGGTTGTGTTCCGCCAGGAACCGCTGCGTTGGCTCGTGCGTGGCCGGACTGGTCATGACGGCCATGGGCACCGGCACACCGTGCCGCTTACCGGTGGCGACAACTTTTTCTGTAAGAATTTGCAGCAGCGAGTTCCGCGAGAGCGGCCCGATGGGGAACATGCCCTTTGGCTGCTCGAATCCCAACCGCGTTCCCTGCCCGCCCGCCACCACCACGGCGGCGATTTCCCCGGCGGCCAGGGCCTCTTGGCCGCGTTCTCGTGCCGCTTTATGCGAAAAACGATTGTCCGTCGCGTCCATGCGCACTGCCGGGGGCGGTCCGGCGCGGTCGGCCAATGCTCGCGTGTGATCCTCGTCTTGTCGCTCATAGAGCCTGTGGACCAGGGCGAAATCGATCTTGGCAATTTCCGCGGCCAGCGACTCCTGCTGCCGCGGGTCCAAACGGTCCCAGAACCGCAAAAGGTGCTCTTGCCCGTATTGGGCCAAGTTGTCAAGAAGTTTCTGTTTCATCGAGTCTTTGAACGATGCGGTGTCTATGGGCGATGAATCCGGTGGCCGAGGGCCCTCTTAGGATTTGGGAACATCCCACCGCAGCACGGCGCCGGTGTCGGCACTGGTGGCCTGGGCGGCGTAACGGGCGAGCCAGCCGGCGGTGTAGCGAGGCGGCCGAGGCTGCCACCGTTCGCGCCGGGCGGCCAGCTCGGCATCGCTCAGCTTCACGTTAAGCTGGTGGCCGGGGATGTCCAACTCGACAATATCGCCTGGCTCCAGCAGGCCGATGGGCCCTGCCGCGGCGGCCTCCGGGCTGACGTGCCCGATGCACGCGCCGGCCGTGCCGCCGGAGAAGCGGCCGTCGGTGATCAGCGCGCACTTCTCGCCCAGCCCGGCCCCTTTGATGGCCGTGGTGGGCGCGAGCATCTCCTGCATGCCCGGCCCGCCGCGCGGGCCTTCGTAGCGAATGACCACCACGTCGCCCGCCTGCACCTTCCCGCCGACAATCCCCTCGTACGCCTCCACTTCACTTTCGAAGATGACCGCAGGCCCGGAGAAGGTGAACATGCTCGGATGGACGCCGGCCGTTTTCACCACCGCGCCGCCGGGGGCCAGGTTGCCGTACAGAATGGCCAGCCCGCCCTCCTGGCTGTAGGCATTGTCGGCCTCGCGAATGCAGTCGTGCGGGTGGAAGCCGAGGTCGTCGGGCGAAAGGTCGCGGATGGAATCGGCCGTGCGCTGGACGCTCATCCCCTCGTTATTGCGCACCCCGCGCCCGCGGACGGCAGCCAAGGCAAGCGCCTCCTCGGTGACCGTGTCGGTGCGGAGGTCGAACTCGGCGATATTCTTGCCCAGCGCCTTGCCCGAAACGGTCGGGCAATCGAGCCGCAGCAGCCCCGGCCGGCCGCGCTCGACACTGCCGAGGATGGTGTGGATGCCGCCGGAGTTGTGTACGTCTTCGATATGAAAATGGCTGCTCGGGGCCACCTTGCACACGTGCGGCGTGCGGCGGCTGAGTTCGTTGATCCGCTCCAGGCCGTATTCGACCCCCGCCTCGTGCGCCACGGCCAGCATGTGCAGCACGGTGTTCGTGCTGCCGCCCATGGCCATGTCGAGGATCATCGAGTTGTCGATCGACGCGGCGGTGACGATCTCGCGGGGAAGCAGTCCGTGGCCTTCGCCCACGCGGTCGAACTCCAGCGCCATTTCGACAATCCGCCGGCCCGCCCGCTGGAATAGCCAACGGCGGTCGGTACTGGTGGCCAGCAGCGTGCCGTTGAGCGGCAGAGCCAGGCCCAGCGCTTCGCACAAGCAGTTCATGCTGTTGGCCGTGAACATGCCGGAGCACGAGCCGCAGGTGGGGCAGCCGTATTGCTCCAGTTCGAGCAATTCCTCGGCCCCGATGGTGCCCGCCTGCTTCGCCGCGGCGCCGATGAACACGTCGATGAGGTCGACGGTGCGTCCGCCGGGGGTGCGGCCCGCCTCCATCGGCCCGCCGCTGACGAACAGCGTCGGAATG
>SKZG01000295.1 GCA_007127495.1 Planctomycetales bacterium | reverse complement strand
GCATGCACCGGACCGGAAGGAGCACGAGTTATGCCGCAAGACGAGAACCGCACCGCGACGCACGATCCAGCTCCGAACAAGAGCGAACGGGCCGTCCATCCGGAATTGGCCGGCCAATTGCTCGAATCGCTGGGCGCAGCAGAAGAGCAGGAAGGCGCGGCAGACGCTCCGGCCGCCGCCCAGGGAATCATCCGCGACGCCGTCCGCGAGCGGGCGACCGACGTACACCTCGACCCCGATAGCCGAGGGCTCCACGTGCGGCTGCGCATCGACGGCGTCATGCGCGACGCGGCCGTCTTGCCCCCCCAGCAGGGGAACCGGGTTGTCAACCAACTGAAGAGCCTCGGCGGCATCGATCCGGTAGCCCAGTTTGGCGCCGACGAAGCTCGGTTCGCTTTTCAACACGAGCGGGGCGAGGTCGACTTGCGTCTTGCGGTGATCCCGAGCTTGCACGGGCAGAAGCTGACCCTGCGCGTGTTGGACCCGCGCCAACTCGCGTACGGCATCGACGAACTCGGCCTGTGCGAGCGGAACCTCAGCCGCGTGCAGCATTGGTTCACGAGCCTGGGCGGCATGTTCCTGGTGGCGGGCCCCGTGGGAAGCGGCAAGACTACCACGCTATACGCCCTGCTCCACGCACTGAAGTTGCAAACATGCAGCGTCAGCACGCTCGAGGACCCCGTGGAATACAGTGTCGATGGAATCAACCAGGTCCAGGTCGACGAGGAACACGGCCTGACGTTTGCGCGGGGCATCAAGGCCCTGGCCCGGCACAATCCCGACGTGATCCTCGTGGGCGAACTCCGGGACCCGGCCACCGCGCTGGCCGCTTACGGCGCCGCGGCGCTGGGGCGGACCATTTTGGCAACCCTGCACTCGCGCGACGCAGCAGGCGCGGTGACCAGCCTCCGCTATTACGGGCTGACCGACCGGGACATCGCCACCACCCTGTCAATGGTCGTGGCGCAACGCCTGGTGCGCAAACTGTGCCCGCACTGCCGCCGCGAAACGTCGCCGACCGAAGCCCATAAAAACTGGTTCAACGTCATCCAGGTCGCCGTCCCCGAAAGGAGCTGGGAGGCGATCGGGTGCGACCACTGTCGGCAGAGTGGCTACTTGGGACAAACCGGCGTTTTCGAGGTATGGCAACTCGACGAATCCGACTACCACCACCTGCTCAAAGGCGCCACCGAGCGCGACTTGCGCGAAAGCCTCGCCTCGCGCAGCCACAAGCATTTCCTGGCCGACGCCCTGGAAAAGGCCGAGGCCGGTGTGACCACGCTGGATGAAATACAACGGCTCCGGTTGGTCGGCCCGGCATTTCCTGTTGGGCCGGACTGATGCCGGGCGAATCATGCAGGGGCGGCCGCCTGGTATTGACGGGCAACAAACTCCCAGTTCACAGGGTTCCAGAAGCCGTCGAAACATACTTGGCATGGTGCTTGCCGTGGTGATACTGGAGTGTTTCGGCCGAAATGTGAGGTTCCAGAGCCGTCTCGGCGAAGGGCAATTCGGGAAGTTCATGTTTCATGACTCGGATCTCCTGATGGGTGAATGCGCAAGGACGGTTCCTTTGCGCGGGGTTATGGACTCGAAAGAATACTCCCGCTGCTCCTCAAGGTTGTGCGTCGATAAACCAATGGATTGCGGCCAGCAGCAGTACCAACACCACGGCAAAAGCCGGGAGGAAAACGGCCGGCCGAACGCCGAGGAGCTTCGGCAGCGTCAATCGGCCTCGCGCTCCCCAGCGGTCGACCGTGCCGGCAATCCAGCCCGAAGCCTCGGCGAAGGCATAGGAACCGGCCATCATGCCCACGAGGACGGCCGCGGCATCGAAGTTTCCCTGGCCCAGCGCCACGGCACCGGTTCCTGGGCAATAGGCCGCCAGGCCAAATCCGACACCGAACACAAGCCCACCCAGAATGTTGGCACCGTAGCGTGTGGGCTTGATATGTCGCTTGACCAGGCGCGCGGCATAGAGGGCGTGGATTCCGATCATCCCCACCACCACGGCTGACAGCATGACCTTCAAGACGGTGAAGTCTTCGAGCAGGAGCATTCCGATCAGGACCTCGTACTTTCCCACTCCCCCCTTTTGCAGCAGGAAGCCGAAAATGATGCCGAATAACAGCCCCAGCGCGAGTTGTGCGCCCGAGCTTTTCAATGGGGGTCGTCCAGGACTTGGGCTGCCCTTCCCGGTTGTGTCGTGTTCGCGTGTCATCAGGGACTCTTTCCACCTTGGGACTTCATGTATGGAACAGGAGCATCGCCGTGGCCACTCCGCCCACGAAGAAGCCGATCAGCGCGATCCACGAGCCGACCGACAGTTGCAGCGCGCCGCTGATACCGTGCCCGCTCGTACAGCCGCCCGCCAACCGCGCGCCAAAGGCCATCAGGCCGCCGCCGAGAAAGGCCACAACCAGCCGGAGTCCGACGCTCTGGCCAAATCGCTCGACCCAAAAAGGCGGTAGCCACCGGCCGGTGATCTCGCCACCAGTCCAGGCAGCCAGTAACCCACCAAGCAGGATGCCTGCCACCAGCATCACCTGCCAATCGACCGCCGGCGCTTTCTTCGCGTAGAAACGCAGCGACTCGGTATGCTGCCGTGCGACGAGGCGGCCGAGCATGCCGGCAATCCGGGCATAGGCCGTCGAGGCACCCAGGGGCTTATCGCTGAAGTAAAACGTCAACATACTGAGGACGCCAATGAGTACCCCAACCAAGTACGGCGACCAAGCCGGGCCCGTCGTGCCGGGATCGACCCGTTCCGCCTGCCCGAGCGCGATACCGGGCGCCGCGACCATCAGTGCCGTCGCGTACAGGGCCGTCTTTCCAAACATCGGATGCTCCTTCAGGCCAAGGGCCTCGGTAAACAAAGTTCAGCGGCGGGCATTTCTCTCCAGTGTTTCATGTTGCGGGCCGCCCCCCCGGCTCGGGCGTTTACGCCGGTGACTGTGACGCTGTGTCGGTCACTTTACATCCCAAGCTCTTGCACGCCGCGATGGAGCCCAGACAGTTCTCTACCGGCTCGATACCGTGGCGCTGTAGCAACGAAGCGGCAATCATTGCCCGCTGGCCGCTATTGCAATAGGCGGTGACCGGACGTCCGTCGGCAATCCGGTCGAGTTCCCTAGGCAAGTCGCCCACGTAAATATGGGTCGCGCCGGGCAAATGTCCCGACTGAAACTCTTCTTTGCTGCGCACATCGAGCAGCGTGAAATGGTCGCCGGCGTCGATTCGTCTTTCTACGTCCTCGATGTGAATGGCCGGAATGCTGTCGTACCGCCGTCCGCTTGTCTCCCACGCATGCAGCCCGCCGGCCAGGAACGCCCCGACGTTGTCGTAACCGATGCGGATCAGAGACCGTACTGCACCGTCAATCTGTCCGTAATCGTCCACGACCAAGGCCAGCGGATGGGCATAGTCGAGAAACATTCCGGCAAAGGCCGGAAGCATGTCCGACGGCAGCGAAAAACTTCCCGGCACGTGGGCTCCGGCATACGCCTCGGGGGTGCGCACATCGACAACCAGCATGCCGCGTTCCATTGCAGCGGCCAACTCGTCAGGCGAGAACGGTTTCGGCCGCGGCATTTCGGCCAGTGGCGGCGCCCCCTCCAGGTTGTACTTCTCCATCTGCTTGAAATACGGCGGCAGGAAATGCTCTTCGGCAAGCTTATGGGCAATGAACGCCTGCCGATCGGTCTTCCGAAGCACTGGGTTGTGCTTGCGTTCGTAGCCGAGCGTGGAGAAATTCCGGTCGGCCATGCCCGATCCGCAAACCGAGCCGGCACCGTGCGCCGGCCACAGGAGCACGTGATCGCCCAGCGGCAGCAGTTTCTGGAAGATGCTGTCGTAGAGCATCCCCGCTACCTCTTCGGCCCGGTCCGGGAAGAAGTCGGTGCGGCCCACGTCGCCGATGAACAAGGCATCGCCGGTGAACACACCCAGCGGGTCGTCGCTGAATGCCAGGTCGCGATAAACGACGGAGATGCTTTCCATGGTATGACCGGGCGTGTGCAGGACCGAAAGCTTGACATCGCCCAGTTGAAACTCGTCGCCCTCATTCACAGGCATACCGTATCGAAAGTCGAGTTGGCTGCCGTGGTGAATCGCCGCCCCGGTGCGTCCTGCCAG
>SKZG01000182.1 GCA_007127495.1 Planctomycetales bacterium | reverse complement strand
CCGGTCCGGTGCATGCTTCCCGGTCCGGTGCATGCTTCTGACTTGGCATGTCATTGTAACGCGCACGCTGTTTGACTGCCACCGGGAGGGAAAGACAAGCCGGGAGTCTTCACAACCAGTGCCTCAGGAGAAATGCGACAAACTCCAGGACCTTCTGCCACCAAGGTCGCCGCCGGTGGGCCTCAAGCGAAACCTCCCGGCATCGGGCAATGGTCGCTTTTGGCCCCTTCCAAGAACGCATGTCCCCAGGGCAACGGAGGGGGCTTGCACACCAGCCAGATTGTGCTATCCTGACGCCAATTCAGGCATTGCCTGCTGGAACGATCCCTGCTGTACACCATCCTGTTGCCCGGAGGACTCCCAATGGACAATCATCCTGAAGATGCGGCGGAAGGGGAAGGGCCCGGAAACCCAACGGTCAGCGGGCCCGAACGCGCCGCCACGGAAATCGAAGGGCTCGACGCGATCCTCCACGGGGGGCTGCCGCGTCAGCAGGCATACTTGGTGCGGGGCGATTCCGGTTCCGGAAAAACGACCCTGGCCATGCAATTCTGCCTGGCCGGGGCACGGCAAGGCGAGCGAACGCTGTTCCTGAGCACGTGCGAATCGGAAGCAGAACTCCGCGCCATCGCCCACGCCCACGGCTGGTCGCTCGACGGGGTGACCCTCCATTACCATGACGTGCGCGAATGCCTCGGAGGACATGCCGACCAGTCGGTCTTTCACCCGGCCGAGGTCGAACTGCCCCAAACCATCGACGCCCTGCTTTCGGTGATCGAGCAGGTGAACCCCGAAAGGCTGGTCATCGACTCGCTTTCGGAAATCCGGCTTTCGGCGGGCGACCCGCGATGGTTCCGCCGCCAGGTGCTCGCCCTGAAGGACATCCTGGCCGAGCGCCAATGCACGGCCCTGTTCACCACCGACGCCCGCGATCCCGATCAGACGGTCAAGTCGGTCGTCCACGGCGTGGTCCAATTGGAGCAGCTTGCCCCCGAGTACGGGCCCGACCGGCGGCGGCTGCGGGTCGCCAAGCTGCGCGGGCAGGCGTACGCGAGCGGCTACCACGACTTCCGCATCCGCACCGGGGGCATCGAGGTGTACCCCCGGCTGGTCGCCGCCGAGCATCGCGGCTCGTTCGCGCCGGAAACCATTTCCTCCGGGCTACCGGAACTCGACGCCCTGGCCGGCGGCGGCCTCGACCGGGGGACGGCCACGCTGATGTTGGGGCCGGCCGGAACGGGCAAATCCACCATAGCCGCCCAGTTTGCAACCGCGGCCGCCCGGCGCGGCGAGCGGGCGGCTATGTATGTTTTCGACGAACGCATTCAAACCTTGCTCGAACGCACCAAGGGCCTGGGGCTGGGTTTGCAGGAACAGATCAACGCCGGGCAGGTCGAGGTGCAGCAGGTCGATCCGGCCGAACTGACCCCCGGCGAGTTCAGCCATGTCGTCCGCCGGGCCATCGCCGAGCGGGGCGTGCGCCTGGTGGTTATCGACAGCCTGGCCGGCTATGTGCATGCGATGCCCGATGAGAGGCTCTTGACGCTTCACCTGCACGAACTGCTCAGCTACCTCAGCCAGCAGGGGGTGACCGTACTGTTGGTGATGGCCCAACACGGTTTGCCCGGCACCCTGCGGCATGCGCCGTTCGACCTGAGCTACATTGCCGATTCGGTGCTCCTGTTCCATCTGTTCGAGTGCGCCGGGGAGGTTCGCAAGGCGATTTCGCTGTACAAGCGGCGCAGCGGCGGCCATGAACCGACGCTCCGCCCTCTGCAACTCGGCCCGGACGGCATTTCCCTCGGCGTTCCCTTGCAAGCGGTTCAAGGAGTTTTGTCAGGCACCCCTCAACTCGTTGTCAAGAACCAGGCGATATCCGATGTCAACGAATCCAAGCCCACTGAGCGCCATTCCGACGCGTAATCTGCAACAGCGCGTCCTGGTGCTGGCGCCGTTCGGGCGCGACGCCGCCGAGATTGGCCGGGTGCTCGGCCCGGCCGGCTTCGACGTCACGCCTTGCGACGACGTCGCGCCGTTGTGCACCGGCATCGAGCAAGGCGCTGCCGCGGCCTTGGTGGCCGAAGAAGCGCTTTCCGACGAGGGCCGCCGCCGGATCGCCACTACCCTGGCCGCTGCGCCGTCATGGTCCGACCTCCCCCTGCTCATCATGACCTCGCGCAGCCGCCACGATCGGGATGGCTGGCGTGCGCTGCGGGGCTTCGAGAAGACCGCCCAGGTGCGCTTGCTCGAACGCCCGCTCACCACCGCCGCCCTGATCAGTACCGTGCGGGCCGTGGCGGGGTCGCGAGAAAGGCAGTACCAGATTCGCGACGAATTGGCCGCGCGCCGGCAGGCCGAGGCGGCGCTGCGCCGAGGGCAGGAACTTAGTGCCTCGCTGAACCGGATCAGTGCCGTCATCCACGCCACCTTGGAGCCGGACGACATCCTGCGGTCGCTCATCGTGGAAGGCACCAATATACTTGGCAGCGAGACGGCGGCCGTTTCGCTGCGGCGGGCCGACCATTGGATCGTCCGGTGCATCCATGGGTTGCCCGACGAGTTTCTCGGCGCGACCATCAGCGACCAGGAGGACTGTCATGCCCTGCTGGCGCTCGACAACCGGGAGCCGGTAGCGATTGAAGACGCCTGGGCCGACCCGCGGGTGAACTCAGAGCACATGCGGAAGCACGACATCCGCGCCGTGCTGGTCGTGCCGTTGTTCGTCCGCGAGAATCCGCTGGGCGTCGCCTTTTTCAACTGCCACCGCGGCCCGCGGCCCTTCAGCGAGGCCGAGGTGGAGTTCGCCCGGCAACTGGCCATAACGGCGTCGATCGCGCTGGAGAACGTGCGGTTGCTCAACGAACACCGGCAAGCGGAGGAGGAGCTGGCCACACTCAACGAGACGCTCGAGGCCCAGGTTGCCGAGCGCACGGCCGTGGCCGAACGCCGCGCCGAGGACCTGCGCCGCCTAGCCGCCGAACTGACCGACGCCGAACACCGGGAACGCCGGCGCCTGGCCAGGCTGCTGCACGACGACTTGCAGCAGTTGCTCCTGGCCGCCAAGCTGCGGCTGCCGTTGCTCGTCGAATCCGATCCGAGCCAACTGCAGCCGCACGCGAACAAGATTGACGAACTGCTGGCCGAGTGCATGAGCACCTCCCGGAACCTCACCCAGGAGTTGAGCCCTCCGGTGCTCGAGCACGGCTCGCTGGCCGAGGTGCTCGATTGGCTGGGCCGCTGGTTCGGGGAAACGCACGGGCTGATCGTTTGCTCCGACATTCAGGGGCAGATTCCCCCCTCGCCGGAGCACGTTCGCGTCTTTCTGTTCGATGCGGTACGCGAGTTGCTGTTCAACGTAGTGAAGCACTCGGGAACCATGGAAGCCCACGTAGGGCTGTCCTTCCATGGTGGGGGCTTCGTGGTACAGGTTGAGGACCGCGGCAACGGTTTCGACCTCGCGGCGGTCGAGGCCCGTTTGCAGAAGCCGGAGGGTTTTGGTTTGTTCCATATTCGAGAGCGATTGGAGGCCCTGGGCGGAAGGCTTAATATCAGCAACAGCCCGAAGGGTGGCGCGTGTTTCCGGCTGTCGATTCCGGTCGAAGAGGCTGAATGCGTGGCGCCGGACCGACCGGCGAGGGCGCGGGGTGCGCCGCGGGCGCGGCACCGCCGGCCCGAGGTGATTCGCATCCTCGTGGTCGACGATCACCAAGTCGTGCGCGAGGGAATGGTCGGGCTGCTGAACTATCAGGGCGATTTTGAAGTGGTGGGCCAGGCCGCCGACGGCATCCAGGCCATCGAACAGGTAGAAACGCTTCACCCGGACGCAGTCGTCATGGACATCGATATGCCCAGGATGAACGGGATCGACGCCACGCGGGAAATCAAACGCCGTTGGGAGGAAACGGTCGTGGTCGGCCTTTCCCTCCACGAGGAAAACGGCGTGCGCCGGGCGATGGCTGCGGCGGGCGCCGATGGATACATCAGCAAACACGCACCCGCGAAGGAACTGGTCGGGGCTGTCCGAGAGCTATGCGGTTAGCTGCCCCCCGTGGGATAGGCTTCCAGCCTGTCAATTCAGTCGTGGGATGGGCTTCCAGCCTGTCAATTCAGTCGTGGGATAGGCTTCCAGCCTGTCAATT
>SKZG01000052.1 GCA_007127495.1 Planctomycetales bacterium | reverse complement strand
GGCAGGTGGATCAGTTGCGGGCCATCATCAAGAAAGCGAAAGAACTCGGGGAACAGAAGTGCAATACGCCTACTATCCCGGATGCTCACTGGAGTGCAACGCGGCGGCGTACGACCATTCCGTACGCGCGGTTGCCGAAATGTTGCACGTCGAGCTGGTTGAAATCGACGATTGGAACTGCTGCGGCGCCACCGAATACTTCAGCCAGGACGAGTTGACCGCGTGTGCCGTGGTCGCCCGCAACCTGGCCCTGGTCGACGGCAAGACCGAGCAGCTTGTGGCCCCATGCGCCGCCTGCTACCTGAACCTGAAAAAGACCGATCAACTAATGATCGATCACCCGGCCATGGGCGCGAAGGTCAACGAGGCCCTGGCCGCCGGGGGGTTGCACTACAAGCCGGGACGGCTCCAGGTGCGACACATGCTCGACGTCATTTGCGACGACATCGGCGAAGAGGCCGTGCGCGACAAGGTGGTCCGGCCGCTTTCGGGCTTGCGCGTGGCGCCCTACTACGGCTGCCAGGTGGTTCGGCCGATCTCGAACGATGACAATCCCGAGTACCCGATGAAAATGGACCGGCTGTTCCAGTGGCTCGGCGCCGAGGTGGTCGACTACCCCGTCAAGGCCCACTGTTGCGGCGGGCACATGACGCAAATCAGCGAGTCGCAGGCGTTCGAGTTGATTCGCCGCCTGCTGCAGAGCGCCCAGGATTACGATGCCGACCTGATTCTGTGCATGTGTCCCATGTGCCAGTTGAACCTCGACGCGTTCCAGAGCCGCGTGAACGGGTACTTCAACACGAGTTTCAACATCCCCATCGTGTACTTCACGCAGATGCTGGGATTGGCGTTCGGCATCGATGCGAAGAAACTGGGCATCGGCAAGGAGTTGGTTTCCGTCAAGCCGGTCCTCGACGCGAAATTGCAGGCGGCAGCAACCGCCTGAACGCCTTGGTCCGATGGACGTTCCTGGCCGCCGGGCTGAAGACGGACACGAATGACCATCCGACAGCACAAGGAATGAGTTCGCTTCCGCCGCCTGCCCGAATGGGCTGCGAGGGCCGGTTGCGGAGCACAAGGAAAACGCACGTTTAACGACGATTCGGAGCAATACCATGGCCGAACGGGTTGGCATTTACGTTTGCCACTGCGGCAGCAACATCGCAGGAATTGTGGACGTCGAGGAAGTCGCCAAGTGGGCGGGCGCCCACCTCCACGACGTGGTGGTCGCCAAGGACTACAAGTTCATGTGCTCCTCGCTCGGCCAGGCAATGGTCGAAGAGGACATCAAGAACGAAAACCTCACACGGGTGGTCGTTGCCGCCTGCTCGCCGCACCTGCACGAGAAGACGTTCCGGCGCGCCTGCCAGAATGCGGGGCTCAATCCCTACCTGTTCCAAATGGTCAACCTGCGCGAGCACTGCTCGTGGGTCCACTCGGATCGGGCAGCCGCCACGGAAAAGGCCAAGGGCCTGGTTTCCGCCGCTACGGAGCGGGTGAAGCTCCAGCAGCCGCTCGAACCGATGTTTGTAGACGTCAATCCGGCCACGCTGGTTGTCGGCGGCGGCATTGCCGGGCTCCAAGCAGCCATCGAACTGGCCGATGCCGGCTATCCCGTGTACCTCGTCGAACGCGAGCCCTCGATTGGCGGGCATATGGCGCAGTTCGACAAGACGTTCCCCACGCTCGATTGCTCCGCGTGCATCCTCACGCCCAAGATGTCCGACGCCGGGCAACACGAGAACATCACCCTGCTCACCTACTCCGAGTTGGAGGAGGTGAGCGGTTCGGTGGGCAACTTCAAGGTGAAAGTCCGCAAGAAGGCCCGGTACGTCGATTACGACAAATGCACCGGTTGCGGCATCTGCCAGGAGAAATGCCCTCGGAAGGTGGTCGACCACGAGTTCGAGGCCGGGTTGGGCTATCGGAAGGCCATTTACACCCCATTCCCGCAGGCCGTACCTCGCATCCCCGTGATCGACACCGAGAACTGCACCTACTTCACCCGCGGGAAGTGCCAGGTGTGTTCGAAAGTTTGCCCGACCGACGCGGTCGACTATCAGCAGCAGGACGAAACGCTGGACATCAACGTCGGCAACATCGTCATCGCCACCGGTTGGAAGCTGTTCGATAGCGAACGCATTCCGCAGTACGGCTACAAACGGCTTGCCAACGTGTACACGAACATGGAGTTCGAGCGGCTGTGCAACGCGGCCGGTCCCACCAACGGCAAGATCGTCATGCGCGACGGCAAGACCGAGCCGAAGAGCGTGGCCATCATCCACTGTGTGGGCAGCCGCGACGCGAAGCTCAACCCGTATTGCTCCGGCGTGTGTTGCATGGCGGCGTTGAAGTTCGGGCACCTGGTGCTCGAAAAGACCGACGCGAAGGTGTACTCGTTCTACATCGACATGCGCACGCCGATGAAGGATTACGAAGAGTTCTACCAGCGCTTGCTCGAAGAGGGCATGACCTTCGTTCGCGGCAAGGTGGCCGAAGTGACCGACGCCGCCCGCCTGCCGTCGGAGCAGGGCAAGCTCATTGTGCAGTTCGAGGATACGCTGGTGGGCAAGCAGAAGCGCCTGCCGTTTGACATGGTGGTGCTCATGGGCGCCATCGAGCCGCAGACCGACGCGAAGGAATTGGGCATTCGATGCGGTATCTCCTGCTCGATGGCCGGCTGGTACACCGAGCGGCACCCCAAGCGCGACCCCGTGGCCACGATGACCGACGGCGTGTTCGTGGCCGGTGCGTGCCAGGGCCCGAAAGACATTCCGGCCTCGGTGGCCCAGGGCGCCGCCGCCGCCGCGCGCATCCAGGCGATGATCACCAAGGGCAAGGTCATGATCGAGCCGATCGTCGCCTCGATTGACGAAGAGGCCTGCTCCGGCTGCCGGATATGCAACAACCTTTGCCCGTACAACGCGATCGAATACGACGAGGAGAAGGCGGTCAGCCACATCATTACGGCCTTGTGCAAGGGCTGTGGCACCTGCGTGGCCGCCTGCCCCGCCAACGCCATCACGGGCGCCCACTTCAACAACGAACAGGTGTTTGCCGAGATCGAGGGCGTCTTGTGGGACGCCATGTCCGGCGGCAACGGCCACGGCCAGGGCGAGCCGGCTCCCGAGCCGGAGGCCGCCCCCGCGTAGGGAGAAAACCAGAAGAGGACGGTCCCGAAAAGATCAAGGGAGTTATTCATGCCAGACGAAAACTTCGAGCCCAAAATCGTTGGGTTCTGCTGCAATTGGTGTTCGTACCGGGCCGCTGACCTCGCCGGCACGGCACGCATCAAGTACGCGCCCAACGTGCGAATCATCCGCGTGATGTGCAGTGGCCGCATCGACCCGACCTTCGTGCTGAAGGCCCTGGCCCTGGGCGCCGACGGCGTGTTGCTGGCCGGCTGCCATCCGGGCGAGTGCCACTACATCGACCAGAACTACAAGGCCATGCGCCGCTATGCCATGCTCAAGCAAATGCTCACGGCCATGGGCGTCGAGCCGGAGCGCGTCAAGCTGGTTTGGGCTTCCGCCGCGGAAGGGCAACGGTTGGCCGAGGCGGTCGACGAAATCGTCGCCAACGTGAAGAAACTCGGACCCCTGAAGTGGCCGGCCAACTGGGACGAGAACGGGCAACGGACCGAAGCACTCGAAGCGATCGAAAAAGAGCACCAAGAGGCCATGGAGGTTTCCCAATGAGCGATGCCACTGCAACGGCTGAACCGGCGGTCGCCGCCAAGAAGGGCAAGCTGGCCATCTACTGGGCCGCGTCCTGCGGCGGGTGCGAGATATCCATCCTGCAACTGCACGAAAAGATCCTCAAAGTCGCGGAATTGTTCGACATCGTCTTCTGGCCGTGCGCGACCGACGGCAAGGTGCATGACGTCGAAAAAATGGACGACGGCTCAATCGACGTCTGCCTCTTCAACGGCGGCATCCGCACCAGCGAGCAGGAATACATGGCCCAACTCATGCGGCGCAAATCGAAGGTGCTCGTGGCCTTCGGATCCTGTGCCCACGAGGGTTGCATTCCGGGGCTGGCCAACATGAACGACCGCCGCGAGGTGTTCGACACGGTGTATAAGGAAGGGCAGGCCACCTTCCCGGAGAATCCCCAGGACCTGCGCCCACAGCATGAAACCGACATGCCCGAGGGCAAGCT
>SKZG01000032.1 GCA_007127495.1 Planctomycetales bacterium | reverse complement strand
CTCGCTCTGTTGCGTCTCGCTCTGTTGCGTCTCGCTCTGTTGCGTCTCGCTCTGTTGCGTCTCGGGCGACCTTGGCGCGTCGCTCGGTTGGTTACTCATCAGCTCACGTTCCCGCTTCCGGATAATGATCTCTCGCGACGCGCCGCCTTTCGCCGCGTCCGAACCCTCAAGTGTAACACGGCCATAATCGATTTCCAGGGGCATCGAGGCTGGTTCGATCATAAAATCGGGATGCTCGTCCACGGGCCTCCCCAATTCTCGGGGGGCACATGGGGCACATTGCCCAGCCGGCCGTTCGCCCTCCGGCATCGCCCCCCCCCAATGGGCACGCATTTCCGCGCATCTCAGCCCCCGCCACCCCATTGAGCTGTTCCTTGCGCTGAAACTGTCTCTACCGGGGCTGCGGTAGCCAGGCAGGCCGGCCGTTGCGCAGCCCTCGGCGGGCGATTACCCCTCCCTGCGCCGTTGGGCAGCCGGTGGGCGGCCAATTTGTAACCGCTCCCCGTTTGCATTTTGGTTTGGGTCATGCTAGAACCACGGTTTCGCAGTAAGCCAATCATTCCGGCATTCCGGGGAAAAAGGGTGCAGCGAGGGAACAGACCTGTTGAAGGGGCACTGCGACGACATCGCTCGCAGTACTCGGTTACCAACGGGCGCCATGCACAGTTCCAATCCAAGCAGGAAAGCACATGAGACTACCGAAGAACTCGTTGGGTATGGGCGACCGATTCGGCTGCGAGGGCGCCTTTCAATTGGAGGCCATTTTGAAGGCCGCCCAAGCTGGCGCCAGCATTGCGCCGGTGTGGAATAAGTCGTACCGCGAGCACGCCATCATCGGTACCCGCCCGGCCGATGTCCGCCAGGAAGCCGATGCGGTGACGCGGGCATGCGGGTTCAAGGAGCCGTACTTCGTCGATGCTGATCATATCCGGCTCGACACGGTGGACGGCTTCCTTGATTCCAGTGATTTTTTCACGCTCGATGTGGCGGATTTTATCGGCGTGGACCCGCCCGCCCAACCATGCCGCGAGTTTGTGCAGCACTGCGAACGATTTGTCGGCACCTTGACGATTCCTGGGATCGAAGAACCCCTCCAGATCACACAAGAAACGATCGAGAATGCTGCGGCGAAATACCTGCTCGCCGTGCAAGAGGCCGGGCGTTTGTATCGGTACATTCGCGACCACAAGCCGGAAGACGGATTCATCACCGAGGTTTCCTGTGACGAAACCGACAGCCCGCAGTCCCCTACCGAACTGTTGTTGATCCTGGCGGCCATCGCACAGGAGGGCATCCCGGCCGATACCATCGCGCCCCGCTTTTCCGGACGCTTTAACAAGGGAGTCGACTATGTCGGCGATACAGCCTGCTTTGCTCGCGAGTTCGAGCAGGATCTGGCCGTCATTGCGTTCGCCGTCGCCGAATTCGGTTTGCCCGAGGGGTTGAAACTCAGCGTCCATTCGGGCAGCGACAAGTTCTCGATTTACGGGCCCATCCGCCAGGCACTACGGAAGTTCGACGCCGGCGTTCACCTGAAAACGGCTGGAACGACGTGGCTCGAGGAACTCATCGGCTTGGCCGAGGCCGGAGGCAGTGGTTTGGCACTGGCCAAGGAGATTTACCGAGAAGCGAGGGGCCGTTTCAGCGAAATGTGCGCGCCCTATGCAAGCGTGGTCGATATCGACGCCAACCTGCTCCCGTCGGCTGAAAGGGTCGATTGCATGAGCGGCGGGGAATACGCTGCGACCTTGCGGCACGACAAGACCAACCCGGCTTACAATCCGCACTTTCGCCAGTTGCTCCACGTGGGTTTCAAGGTGGCCGCCGAGATGGGCGATCGGTTCCTCGATGCCCTGAACAGTCACAAGGACGTCGTCGGCCGCGATGTGACCGAAAACCTGCTGGAGCGGCATATTCGCCCTCTTTTCCTGGAAGAGTGACGCGCATGCCCGGCGTGGGGAGGGCGGAGATTGCATGCTCGCAGCCACGATGCGGCAAACTATCCCCCCTATCAGGACGATAGGTCCCGGCTTTTCGGGGCATTAACAGGCCGATGAGGCGAAAAATCTCATCGCAATTTGGTGGTGCCCATTGCGTCGGTGGCCGAAACCGATATACTAGCGGGTTTACGCCGCCTGAGCATCTGGCTGGCGGCATCGAGGACCAGCCCAGCATTTTTTGAAGCTATGCCACGAAAACTTCAAGGCAACCGCCCCACTCGTCGTCGAACGAAGGCCAAACCCGTCACGCCGAAGAAAGACCCCATCTTTGTCGACGGCGTACGCCCGCGACCGATGTATGTCGACTACAAAGACGTCGACTTGTTGAAGAGACTTACCAACCGGCAGGGGAAGATCATCAGCCGCCGCAAGAGCGGATGCACGGCCGCCAGCCAGCATGCGGTAACGCAAGCGATCAAGCGCGCGCGATTTATGGCGTTGCTCCCCTATGTGGGCGAGTGAGAAGTACGTGGGCGAGTGAGAAGCGCAGTTTCCCGCCGCGGCTCATGGGGCGGTGGTGCGGCCGGTTGTCTCTACGGCATCCGAAGTGGGCTGTTCCGTGGGAACGCTCGTGCTCGGCTCCGAAATGGATGCGTCGGCAAAGACTAAACTGGTCAGACGCGCCGCGAGAGGCCCGGCGCTGAGGTAGTGGAGAAAATCGTGGCGCCCGGCGATGCACGCGGTCAGGTCGACCGTCTCCAATCGATTCATGCCTTGGCCCAATAACTGAGGGCATGCGACCCCGACGCGCCCCATTGCTTGCGGGCCGATTCCCGGGTACAGGCGGGGGTAGAGAGAGAGTGCCCGATCGCGCTGATGGCGCGTCACGAGCAACGTGTCCACGACCTCGATCGCTCGACCATTCGGGCGGCTCGGCAGCAGGGAATCAGCGTCCATCGCTGCGGCAACCAGCACCGTGCGGAACCGCGCCGCGGTGTCGGCAGGTACGCCATCCCCGGCTGACTCGGCGGCAAACCAGCTCAATCCACCGGCGATCACCCGGCAGCCGGCGCTATAGCCAACCAGGGTCGGCGGCACGGAGAGGTCGAATTGGCGGAGCCATCGGGCGAGCAACCGGCCCTCGAACTCGGCTCGCGCCATGGTGCTCCAAAGAGCCGGGCGCAGGCGCCGCATTCTGCGCTCCGATGGCCATTGCCACAAAACAACTCGCACCGGACGGCCACGGCCGCGGCACCGGAGTACTTGCATCAGCCCACTCGCCAGGCGGGAGGCCCACATCTGGTCGGTGAAGCCGCCGTGAGCAAAGACCACGGTGGGCCGCTCCGCCTCATCGTTCGCCCAAAAAGCCTCTTGCGTACTCCGGGCCCAAACACCTCGGGCATCACAATAGAAATACTCGAACCGATCGGCTTCCACCGGACAGGGGGCGATGCTTGCAATGCGGTAGGTGCGCACCATCCACAGTTCCGCCGCAGCGAAGCTCGCGTGCGTCCGAAATCCCTGGACGACCAGGACCGCACCGATGACGGCCAAGGTGTGGAAACGCCGCAACGCGGCGACCAGTGACTTACTCACGGCAATGTACCTCATGCGGTTGAGGGATTGATCTCGCTCTCGCGGCTTCGGTGGGTGAGCAATGGAAGGAAGGAATGGCTCTTGCTCGCCGCGGATGTCGGGACCTGCCCCGTCGGAGCTACTACACCCAAGTGTACCACGCACTTTGCGCCAGGGTCGGGCATGTGCCCGTCCGGGACGATCTTCCAATTTCAGGGCTCTTCCGTTTCTGGGTGCAGGCCGCTCCAATGTAGTAGGCACACGCCGTTGTGCCATCCCAAGGAGAAGCAGTCTGCACCCAGAAACGGAAGAGCCAATTTCAGTCGTGTTCCGCTGGAACGCTTCCGCTCACGCCCTTCTGCCGAAGCGCCCGCGCCTGGTGCACGAAAGCCGCCAGGCGGGTTTCCATGGCAGGATCCTGCTGCCCGTCGAAGCTCAACGTGAGCGAGGGCATTTGCCCCAGCGGCCCCTTCCGTTGCTTAATGAGCCCGGCGACGATGGTCGAGGGCATGCAGGAGAACGGCATGACGTTAATCACTCCGTGGCAGCCCTGGCGTTGGTACTCCAGCATTTTGCCGATGGTAACAATCGCCTCTCCTTGGAATGTGGGGTCCAGGTAAGGGGCGGCCAAGGCGAACAGCTCCCGGGGGTGGGGCTCGTCG
>SKZG01000145.1 GCA_007127495.1 Planctomycetales bacterium | reverse complement strand
GTTTTTTTGGGAACTGTTCCGAACCGGCATATACAAACGAAGCCAAGGGCGCATTGCGCGCCAGCTTACCTTCGGAGCGATTGCCGTGGTGGTCGCCATCGGCTGCTGGCGACTGAGCGAGACCCTGGACCAGTGGCGCACGGAGTTCCGCTTCGGGGTGCCCATCGCCTTGTTGGCGCTGGGGGTGTGGGTCGCGTATCGGGTCGTCAACCTGCCCGATTTCGCCGACTTCCTGATCGCCGTCGAGGCGGAGATGAACAAAGTGTCGTGGCCGACACGCAGCGAGTTGATGCGAGCGTCGTTGGTTGTGTTGATCACGATTTTCGTCCTTGCCACGGTCCTGACGTTGTTCGACCTGTTTTGGCGCGGTGCCTTCGAGGCACTGGGGATTATTTGACCGGAGTGGACGCGGCCGACGGCGAGTGAAGGCTCGGGGGGAATCTACCGATGTGCCATGAGAGGCCGTCACAGATAGATAAGGTATACATCGTTGCCGCCAACCGGCCGCGTGGGAGGCTTCCGGCGTGAGCGACCAACCGAATAACATGACCGACCAAAACGAAATCCAGCTTGCCAACCAGGCCGAACCCGAGGCACGCGAGGCCGCTGCCGCGCCGGCGAACGCAGAGGCGCCCCCGGCGAACGCAGAGGCGCCGCCGGAAACGACTGAAGCCAAGTCCGACCAAATGGATTGGTATATTCTCAAGGTGCAAAGCAACCGCGAGGATTCCATCCGTGAGGGCTTGGTGCGCCGCGTGAAAATTGCGGCGCTGGATTACTTTTTCGGCGAGATCATCGTCCCGACCGAGAAAGTCACCGACCTGAAGGGCGGCAAGAAGCGGATTGTCAAGCGGAAGTTGTATCCGGGCTACTTGGTCGTCCAGATGGAAATCAATGACGACACGTGGTTCCTGGTGCGTGAAACACCGGGGATTGGCGACTTCACCGGCGCGACGGGCCACCCGACGCCCATGTTGCCCCACGAGGTCGAGGCCATCCTGGCCAAGAAGGAGGAGAAGGAGCAGAAGCAGCCGAAGCTGGAGATTGGCTTCCAGGCCGGCGACCGCGTGAAGATCAAGGAGGGAACGTTCGAGAGCTTCGAGGGCGAAGTCGAGAGCATCGACCAGGCGAACGGCCAGGTGACGGTTATGATCAACATTTTCGGCCGCAGTACGCCGGTCACCCTTGAATACTGGCAGATCGAGAAACTTTAGCGCTGCGAGCCCTTCCCGACGGAAGGAAGGGCCGCGCAGCGCG
Organism: Planctomycetales bacterium; assembly: GCA_007127495.1. GTDB lineage: Bacteria > Planctomycetota > Planctomycetia > Pirellulales > Thermoguttaceae > PWXP01. The sequence continues at coordinate 2,923 of SKZG01000145.1, read as the reverse complement.
GAAGAGAGAACACGAAGACCATGGCGAAACAACTTGCAGGGCAAGCGAAGTTCCAGATTCCCGGAGGGCAGGCGACGCCCGCCCCCCCGGTCGGTACCTCGCTAGGCCGATACGGAATCAATTTAGGGCAGTTCGTACAGCAGTTCAATGAACGCACCAAGGACGCCGGCGGAATGCCCATTCCGGTCGTGGTGCGGGTATACAGCGACCGCAGCTTCGAGTTCGTAACCAAGAGCCCTCCGGCCGCGGCCCTGCTCAAACAGGCTGCCGGAATCGCCAAAGGCTCCGGCGTGCCGAACAAGGAGAAGGTCGGCCAGGTGTCGATCGCCCAGGTGGACGAAATTGTCAAGAAGAAGATGGCCGACCTCAACACCCGCGACCCCGAACATGCCCGCCGGTTGGTCGAAGGAACCGCGCGGAGCATGGGCCTTGAAGTGATCGAAAGCTGAAGGGAACCACGATGACGAAGCAATCCAAGCGAATGCAGTCTTTGCAGAAAAAGGCGCCCGGCAGCCAGGCTTTGCCGCTGAACGAGGCGGTTTCCATGTTGAAGACCTTCAACACGACCAAGTTCGACCAATCGGTGGAAATTGCCATGCGGCTGGGCGTCGATCCCAAGCAGGCCGACCAGATCGTGCGCGGTTCGATCGTGCTGCCGCACGGCATCGGCCGAACGCTGCGTGTGGTGGTATTCGCCAAGGACGATAAGGCGACCGAGGCCGTCGAGGCCGGCGCCGACGAGGTGGGCGGTGAGGAACTCGCCGCCCGAATCAAAGACGGATGGCTCGACTTCGACGTGTGCATCGCCGCGCCCGACATGATGGGCTTGGTTGGCCCTTTGGGTCGGGTGCTCGGACCACGGGGCCTCATGCCGTCGCCTCGCGCCGGGACCGTTACCCCGGAAGTCGGCAAGGTGGTCAAGGAGTACAAGGCCGGTAAGGTCGAGTTTCGCAATGATGCCGGCGGAATCGTCCACGCCGTCGTGGGAAAACTCAGCTTCGACGACGCAAAGCTGGTTGAAAACATTCGAGCCTTCATGAGTCACATATCGGGCATGCGCCCGAACGCCGTGAAGGGGCAATACATCAAGGGCATCGCTATCAGCGCGACGATGAGTCCCAGCGTGCGCGTTTTGGCTGCCTGAAGGGAAGCGCCATGAGCAAGTATGTAAAAGACCTGGTTACCGAAGAAATCCGGCAGCGGCTTAGCGGGGTCCACGATGCGATCCTGGTCAGCGTGGTCGGTCTCGATGCCAATGCCGACAACAGCCTCCGGGCCGAGTTGTCGAGCAAGGACATCAACATGTTGGTGGTCAAGAAGAGCTTGGCCGCGCGGGCCGCCGGAGGCACCCCGATCGCCCCAATGTTCGACGGCTTGACCGGAGCAGCGGCAATTTGCTGGGGCTCTGAGGATATCGTATCGCTGGCGAAGGAAGTCGTTCGGCTGGCGAAGAAAGACGAATACAAGGCATTCGAAGCGCGCGGCGGCGTGCTCGACGGCGAGCCGCTGACGGCCGAGCAAGTGGAGCAGGTCAGCAAATGGCCCACGCGAGAGGAACAATTGAGCATCCTCATGGGGCAGGTTCTGGCTCCGGGCGCGACCTTGGTCGGCCAGCTCACCGCGGTTGGCGGCGCCTTGGCCAGCCAAATCGAACAGAAGGGCGACAAGGAGTCAGAGGAGGCAGGGGCGGCAGAGGAGATCGTGGATAAAGAGGAGGAAAAAGAACAATCCGAATCGCCGGACCGGGCTGTACCCGGCGAGGCATCAGCAGAGGACGTTACCAAAGACGGTTGAAGTGATCCGGGCAACCTGGATCGTCACGAACCATAACAAGTGGACCCATCCCTCGATACGAGCGGCTGCTTCTTTTTTGCCAGAAGGGGCGGTCGCCGATCGACGCCAAGTTGAGAAAGGACCCAGAGTACGATGGCAACAGACACCGTAGTGGAATACTCCGAACAGACAAAAGAGCTGGGGGAGAAGATTGTTGAGTTGACGCTGAAGCAGGCGAAGGAACTCAGTGATTACCTGAAGGACGTGCATGGAATCGAACCGGCAGCCGGCGGCGGCGTCGTCATGGCCGGTCCCATGCCCGGCGCCGAGGGCGCCGCGGCGGCCGCTGAGCCGACCGAGTTCGACGTCGTCCTGGAAGGTTTCGGCGAGAAAAAGATCGGCGTGATTAAGGAAGTGCGCGCCGCGACCGGTCTCGGCCTGAAAGAGGCCAAGGATTTGGTCGAGGGCGTCCCGTCCAAGGTCAAGGAAGCGATTTCGAAGGAGGATGCCGAGGCGCTGAAGACCAAATTGGAAGAGGCCGGCGCCACGGTTTCGGTCAAGCCGGTAGGCTAAGCGTTCCCAGCCAGGGCTGGGGCGGTGCTTGGCCGCCCCGGCACACGGCATTTTGGACGTCCGCCGGGGCGGTATGCCTTGGCGGCGTCGGGTATCAGCCAGCAGGAAAACGGGTTTGGCGTTCCCATCTGTTTGTCAACCATGGCGCGCTTCGTCGGCCATTTGCAGCCCTCGACGAGGGCCGCTCGGCGTGCGCGCGGAGGGGCGCCCTGCGCCTGCAACCATCTCCAAATCGTTCCGGTTTTCCGGTCTCGAACGTGCCGGGGCGGCCGCGCCGCCCCGGGCTGCGGTTGAGATATCCTTCCTTTTGCATCTGAGGAGTTAGCCCCTCGATGGCGATCCTGGCCCAACGACGACAGCAACCGACGCAAACTCGGCATTTTGGCAGCCTGCGGCCGCTGTACGCAGTTCCTGACCTGACGGAAATACAGACTCGCGGGTACGAGGGGTTTCTGCAGTACAAAACCCCGGCGGCCCAGCGAAAGGATCAGGGGATTGAGGGCGTCCTGCGCGAGATCTTTCCCATTGAAAGCTACGACAAGACGCTCCGCCTGGAGTACGTCAAGTACGAGCTGGG
>SKZG01000523.1 GCA_007127495.1 Planctomycetales bacterium | reverse complement strand
GTGCGGTCGAGCGGTTCGCGGGTGACCTCGGCGTGCGCCACTCGGTGGTGCGACGGCAACCCGCGCGACACCCTCGCCACTTCGCGCCGCACGTCGGCCACGACCTCGTCGCGTTCCGCTCCGCGGAGCGTTTCCGGTTCCGGCACCACCACGGCGACGAGCTTTTCCTCGTGCAGCAGCACGCCGGCCTCGGCAATCAGGTCGGAGGCGGCCAGGGCCTCTTCGACGTCTTCGGGCCAAACGTTTTCGCCGCCGGGCATAACAATGAGCGAGGAGGCGCGGCCGAAAATGCGAAGGTACCCGTCCCGGTCCAGTTCGCCCAGGTCGCCGGTGCGGAAATAGCCGTCGGACGTGAAGGCGGCTTCCGTCTCTTCCGGCCGATTCCAGTAGCCGGAAAAGACGTTGGGACCCTGCACTTCGATCTCGCCGTGCGATTGCCCTTCGCGGGGCTCCGCAATCCGCACGTCCACCCCGGCAATGGGGCGGCCGACCGTGCCGATGCGGGCGCGGCCGGGCTCGTTGAACGCGACCACCGGCGACGTTTCCGTAAGCCCGTAGCCGTTTGCAAAACGCCATCCCAGCCCTTCCAGCTTGCGGGCCGTGGCCGGATCCATGGGCGAACCTCCGGACGTGACGATTTCAAGTGCCGGCGCGAATTGCCGGTGCAACTTTGCGAACAGGCGCCGCCCCACGCGCAGCCCCAACCGCCACCGCAGGAAGGTGGAAAACGCCAGTGCCGCGCGAAATGCCCCGGCGGCAATCCGGCCCCGTTCGGCGACGCGGCCTTCGATGGCCGGCAGCAGCGCGGAGTAAAGACGCGGCACCGCCAGCAAGGCGGTCGCCTCGCCTTCCCGAAGGGTGCGAACGACTTGCGGACCGCTCAACGATTGGGGAAGCAAGATCGGGATTCCCGTGGCCAGCGGAACGAGCATGCCGATGGTGAACGGGTAAACGTGATGCAACGGCAACGGCAGGGCGGCACGTTCGTGCGACTGCAAGAGATTCAATGCAATCAGCGATTGGACGTTCGACGCCAGGTTGCCGTGGCTCAGCGGCACGCCCTTGGCCGCGCCCGAAGTGCCCGACGTGTAGAAGAGGACGGCCAGGTCGTCGGCGTCGGCCCGGTGTGCCTCGATCGGCCCCTCGGCCAGGAAGCGGTGCCAGCTTTGCGGTTCGTCGGTGGTGGCGTCGAGCAGGACGATTTCCAGGCGGTTGTCGCCCCGGTGCTCGCGTAACGGCTCACGAAGGTCCGACTTGGCGAAGATCCAGGAAGCCTCGCTGTCGTCCAGGATTCGGGCGAGCGCTTCGGGACCGGTCTGGGCGTCGACCAAGACGGGCACGGCGCCGGCATGGATCAGGGCGAAGCAGGCGACCATCCATTGGGGGCTATTGGGGGCCACCAACGCCGCCCGCGAACCCGGCTCCAGCCCGGCCTCGCGCAATCCGGCTGCCAACCGCCGACAATGATCGGCCAGCCGGGTGAACGACCACTCGTCGGCGTCCTCTTCGGTCATGGCCCATACAGCGGGCCGATCGCCGTGCTGGTCAAACCGGGCTATGATGTCGTGCAGGGTGGCGATTTCGTCCGACATTGGGAGGGCCCCTTCGCGTTCGTATCGGTTGCGGTGGCTTACTGCATTCTTAGATGAGCAAATGCCGTTCCGTCGGAGCACGAAAAGGGGAGAGCAAGAAAAGGGGACATCACTGATTTCCCGATGCTGTCCGAGGGGGGCCGGGGCCGCGGAGCGTGAACTCGAGGCCCAAACGGCGCGCCGTTCGATGGACCCAAGTTGAAAGATCCACGTCCGGCCGTTGCCACGATTCAGCACGTGGTACACCATGCCTGCTTCGGTCGATCGGGCGGTCCGTGGCATCACGGCATACTACCACGCCTTCCCTGATCCGTTAATATCAGTAATGTCCCCTTTTCTTGCCCTGGCTTCCAACTCTAGCAGGGGCAGCGTCGCGGTGCTTGTCAGACACGCGTCGGCGAAACGGCGAAGCCGCTCCGGTTCGCTTTCGTCTTGCGCGATGGCGGTCAGGATGTCTCGCAACGCGTGAATCCGCTTGCGCGGCTCGACCAGCCGCGCCTTCGTTTCCTCGGCAAGTTGCACTTCGCCGGCGTCGATCAGCGAGAAGACGTTTTGAAATCGTTCCCGTGGACCGGTGCGCTGTACTTCCCGTACGGCAGGGTCGGAGTAAATAACCGCTGTGTACGCTTCCTGCAGCAGTCCTCGCAGGCTCACACTGCACTGATGGCGCAAAGCAGGCGGCGCCGCCTTGTCGCACAGGACTGAAATCAGGGTCTTCAACACGCGCTCCTCCTGACCATCGGCGAAACGTCGCGGAAAGCCGAAGAATCCACCGTACAACATGTTGGCCAAAGCGTGGCGAAGGAACTCGGTCTCGTTGTCGTCAGCAATAATCGCCAGGAGTTTGTCGAGCGAGTCGTCGGAAGCACCGCCGGTGTCCTCGCGGTAGTAAGCAAGCACGAGCCCCAAGTTCATTGTCCCCATGGCTGGCGGGACCTTCCCTTGCGCGATGCGAGAGTATTGCCGGGCGGCGGTAAGCATCTGGTCTCGCGTGAGCGACTTCAGATAGGCGCCCAACTCCTGCTTGCCGCTGGCGGTTCCGTCCTTGGCCAGGGCGACGATGGTTTCCCAGTAGTTTTCCTCCTCCGCGCCGTAGGCGGTGAGGACAACTGTGCCGATGATACCTAGAAAGAGCATTGCAGTCTTCATGGATTTCCTCCTCGGGTTCCAACGGGTTGGCAAAGGTTCTGCATTGTGAATGTCGTGTCCGCACCCTCGGGGGCTACCTGTCGACATTGTGTCGCCGGCATGAGGGTGAATTCCCACATTAGTTCGAGGAACTCGTTGTGCTCCTCCAGATTGTCCCGGATTTCATTCGCGCCGGCAACCCAGGTTTGCACACCGTTGTAAGTCCACGCGTCGCCTGGGGCCGTGATATCGAAGTGGTATGTGTTGTTATCCGGAATCCGGAGCTTTTCCCATACATCAACACCGTTGATCTCATAACACACCTCCACCAAGCCGTCGCAGCGAAGATGTAGGAATGGCGGGGTCAGGCTTGCACTTTACACTTTACGTGTGGTTGCGATACACTCGGCGTGGGCGGTGCGGATGCGAGGCAGCAAATGGTCGAGGTCGGACCGGAAATCAAACTGGCCTTCGCGCACCTTCCGTCGGATATTGCCGACCGCCGACGAACTGATGCCGCCATAACCCGGATTATTCACGATAGGTAGGGTGGGTCAAACAAGCCGCTTCCTCGAATGATCTGAGCAGCGAACGACGGCGATCACCGGGCGTGCGCCATTGATTTATCCACTTGATTCGGTGTCGACCGCACGCGCCGGTGCATCGCTTGGTTCGGGGCGGGACGGACGTGCGGCGAAGCGGAACTTCCCCGATCGTCTAAGTTCTTCTTCGAAGCGTCGATAGTAGGCAACGACGCGGTCCACGTCGTGGTCGCACTCCGCCGAGATTTCATGACGCACCTGCCGAATGATCTTGATTTCGTAGTCACTCATCGACTTCGCCTCCACCGATGTAGTTCAACTCGGCACTGATCTCCAGCAGTTCCGCGTTGCTCAGCAACGCGATGCGGGCCTCGGTCTGTTCACCAGCGCCTCGTTCAAGCTCTGCAATTACGGCGGCGCTGGAGACGAGTTCCGATTCCACGCCGTGGGAGTTCCACCATTGGCGCGTCCAGTGCATTCTGGCGACGGATTCAGCATCGCTACGTTGCGTGTAATAGAAGCTGGGGATGGTCGTTTCGATGTAAATGCGTTTTCGCATGTTCCAGGGCCTCTTGTTTCGGCGGCGAATTCAGTTCCCCGGCAGTCAAACGGAACCGCCCATCGCTCGTTACCAGCCGCCGCGCTGTCGTCGCCCCGAAGTTGTATTTATCCCGCCGGCCTATGGCCGTGCTAATTCGTTAGGCCCGCCGGTTCGGCGGGATAAGAACCGCCGGGTCAGTGGCAATTTTGGCTCGTAACCCGTTGCCCGTCAAGACCCTGCCATCATTTTCCGCTCGTCGCGGGACGCGGTCTCGCAACCGCTTCGCCCGACACAGATCGCCAGGAGAACCCGTCATGACTTGTTCTAACGGCGCCACGCCGCCCGATGCCCCCAAGCTGTCGAATGTCGAATGTCGAAAGTCAAATGACGAAGGAAGC
>SKZG01000575.1 GCA_007127495.1 Planctomycetales bacterium | reverse complement strand
TGCAGCCGGTTCTGCGGGCCGGTCAGGATCGACATGGTCCTCCGGCAGCATCACCGCGCTGGGGAGAAAATGCCTGTGGATGTTGCCGGCCAGACAGTGCGGATCATGGATCCAGTAACTGGCGTCGATGACGCCCGAACGTATGGCGAACGAGCCCAGCCGGGCACCCTCATTGTTCTACATGATAGAGGCGCACTCCGGTCCGAGGGTGCAAGCAGACAGCTTACCGTTGATGCCCTCGTCGGGATCATCGAGGGATTACGAAAACGGGAGTATCAGATCGTGCCTCTGCATACTCTCCTCGAGCACCCCCCTGTCAGAGGCACAGAACCGACGGCCGAATCCACCATGCACTGAAACGCGGCACAGAACACGAGCAACTTTCAGCACTGGATGTGGATCACAACACACACATTCAGTGCGCTGATTTCTCCCACTTGTGTCGATCCTCATCGCTCTGAACCGCCCATGTAAGCAGGCGCGAGATTCAGGCACCCGCCACAGAACACCTATCAACCCGAGTATCGCTATTTCGCAGACTATCGCTTCTAGTCGCTGGACGGCAGAGCGTAAATGCTCCGGTCCACCAGCTTCACGTTGGGCAGTATGAGAAGCCCCTTCTCCGTTTCGATAGAGGTACACGAGGGGCCGATCTCATGGACCTGTCCTTCGGTGACATCATCCAACCGGATTCTCTGCCCTTTCTGTAGACGTGCATGGAGCTGATGCGTGGCGATGAGGTTGCTGACATATGACCGGCTACCCATAACCACAGCGACTGTCAGTCCCACCGTCACCGGGAACAACACCGAAAACAGCACAATCGTCAGCGTTGTGCCACCGAGCTCAAGATTCTCCACCAGCACCAGCGTCACCACAATGGCGATGCTCACCTGACCCAGAAACCGCACAGCAACGGGGGCCGGCAGTCCGGAAGCCCGCGTGGCATCTTCTGCCAGGGAACCGACGAACTGTGCCAGATGCCATCCCAAAGCCAGAAGCAGTATGGCGGCTATGAGCTGGGGAATGAACAGCAGAATTCTCTGAAGCAACATCATTGCAGCGTCAAACTCCAGGACATCAAACGATACGGCAAGCGCGCCCAAGATCACAACCCAGTAGGCAATCACGCCCATTAGCTCGGACGGTCGATGTGCAAGGCTTCCGTCCTCCAGTGCTCGCCCGCTCCTGAATCGTCTGAGCAGCACATCCACCCCGATCAACCGGAGTAGCAGTACTGAGACCTTCCTTACCACTGCTGCCACCAGCCGCCCGGCAACCAACACGATCAATGCCACAACGATGCGGGGCAGACTCACACTGGCTGCAGCTGCCAGGTCAAAGAGTGTCTGTCGTATCAGTGTCCATACTTCGGTCCATATCTGGGACATAGCTCCTCCTCTCTCAGCATTGACGCGGGGACCTACTTGTCCTCCATATCATCAACTCCCAGGTGGTCAAAAAGGATGCCAATCCAATGATCCAGCACCGTCTCCACCGATTCCAGCCACCCATCCACACGTTCACCCACGGTGCGGCTCCCCCGGACAAGGCTCCGAACAACGGCTGCACCTCTCGCCATAACCTCCTCCAAGCGCGCCTCCACTTCGGTCACCCCTGTTGTCATGGCAAGATTGAGATTCTCCACCGTACCAATACTGTAAGCCATAGCTGTGCGGGTAGCGTACACCAACCTGAGATCCTGTATGGAGTCAAGAGTGACCTCCGCCTCGTCCGGAACGTTCACTTGCAGAAGCGGAAATAGTGAAGCCATACGCAGGACCGCAGAGAGAAGAAACATGATTCTCAGCCCAGAGAGCGCCGGAGTGAAAAGGGTAAATCCAGTATCCCTGATCAGACCGCTGAGCAGTCCCCCCACACTGGGAGCAATCGCCCCTGCCAGGCCGGTCACGGCTGCGAAGGTAGCGAAATAGATGGCACCTCCCTCGCTGGGCACCATTTTGAGCAGGAGAATGGATGTTGACAAACCTATGGCGGCCCAAGAGATCCCGGTCATAGCGTTGACCAGCCAGAGGATCAGGTAGTTCTCCGGGGTGGTGAGCATCCATAGGAGAGGTGAAACACACGCCCCCACTGAACCGTATACCAGGACCAACTTGGCACCCACCTCATCCGCAGCACCGCCCGAAAGGCGCGTCCCAACGATGTTCAGCAACCCACTAACCAGGGCAAAGGACGCTATCATCGAAAAGGGGATGCTCAGTTCACGTATCATATAGACGTCGAAAAAAGGAGCGACGATACGGACAGAGAAGGTCCACGCGCTGCCGTACAAAAGCAATCTGCGGAACCGGTCGTTTTTGAGAGGTTGCCGAATCTGAAACCAGAAGCCCGACGGTCTCTGTCCAGATTCAGGATAGCTGGAAATCCGGGACAAGGCCCACCAGCCGACAAGCCCGAATGTCAACCCGAGTAGATACAAGATGGAATAGCCGTGCAACAAGCGTTCAGGGTGGGTGTGTCGCCAGAAATCAATGAATCGGCCAGCCAGCAGGGCAAACACCATTCCCACCACACCGGCTATCATGCTACGCCGGCCCAGGAAGCGCCCCCTGCTGCTGGAAGGAATGAAACGGGCGCTCCAGGACATCCAGGACACGCTGCTCATAGCGGCAAAAATGCTCATGAGGCCAACAGCGCCCACAACAACAGCGAGACGGTACCTGGGAGCAAAGACAAAGGGGATGACGATCATGACCACCCAGGTGAGCCGGTGAGCCAGAGTCGCTGCAAGGCAAAGCTTCTTACTGGAGCCGATTTGCTCGATGAGGTAGGAGCCGATGAACTGGAACAAGGCCGCAAGCGACGGCAGTGAGGCCAGCAACCCAATCGTCACATCGTTGGCCCCAAGTGCCAGGGCGAATCCGGTGAGGTACACTCCGCTGGTAACTGTTGTCATCACCGTCCCCAGGCTACCTTCCATCAGGGCGTAGTCCAAGTCACTGCGCTGCCTACGCATCAGCCGTACTATGGGGTTACTCACCGGCGCGCCCCCCTCGGTCCCGACGTGATACTCCCCTGCCCCCCTTCGAGGTCCCTCTGGATCTCTCTAGCGCTACCCTACTGAGATCAGCCTGGGTCAGACAAAGGACGTTACATCAAATGCAGGGTCAATGTGATGATAGCACGAAGGCAGATTTTATCGCCAACATTATTTGCCCCGTGTTGCTCAAATGGCATTTTCAGCGAACGGGGTGGTGAAAAACAACATGAAAAATCAAAAGTATCACAAGATAGAGGAGATTGCTAATAGACTTCTAAGCCACTCTGCTTGATATTATATTGATAAGGTAATGTGTCCGAAATCTACTAGGAAGAATGTATGCTTGTTGTTTTTTCCTCATGACAAGATAGTTCTCTGAGGATCAAGGATGTGCAAGGACTTGTAAATGACATGACTCTACTGGACTTTGAGAGCACTTTCACCGGACCGTATGAGTGACATGCAAACTAAAGCGGGTGATGTCCTGGGAAGGTCTGGTTTCTGGCACTTTCACGGTGCCAGGGGCGGATTGAATCGGTGACATGATACTGCCAAAGTTGCTTCTGATTCAGTACCCGAATTTAGGCACAAGGCTGATTGTTATAGTATCCAAGTTGGTATGCGAAGCCTTGGAATATGCATTAACAACCCTCAGAGTTTTCGAGAGCGTAATTGAGAGGAGGCGACAAGTGTTATGCGTTCAATAATATACCTGGTTGGGCTGGTCGTCGTTGTTTATCTTATTCTCAGATTTGTCGGCATTGTCTAAAAGCTAGAAGACCGATTGCGCTGGTAGTAGAAACAGAAGCTAGTGACGCTCATATTGTGGCGTTGTTGTCCGCATCCATGACGGGGGTATAAGGGGACAAGCCCGTCCCCCAAACATACTCAATAGCTATCTTCCAGTGCATCCACCCGAGATCCCACGTACTCGACTGCACTGCGTATAAGCTCTGGCCTGTTCATATCAACTTGTGCCAGCTCGGCCCACTGCAGGGGGTTCTTGGTACCGCCCGCCCTGGCGTTTGCGGTGCATCGTAGGCTTCATGTCTTCCAGAAATGCCTCCGGTGATCGACCATGACCTTCACCAGGTCAGCCCCCTGCCAGACGACCTCACGGGCAGCACGGCAAAATTCGTACCGGCCATCACAGCCCCTACCGTTGCAGGAGCCGTGTCCCCCGGTGGAGGCAATGCCCTCGCCTGCGGT
>SKZG01000146.1 GCA_007127495.1 Planctomycetales bacterium | reverse complement strand
TGTACTGGGAACACCCCACGCCCTGGGAACGATGGCCCATCGCCATCGCCACGCCCGTCCTGCACGGCGACCACCTGCCTCAGAGAACAACTTCCGTGCCCGCCGAGGGCATGGACACATAAAGGGCCGGCTCGAGCCCGGTTTGGCGGCGATAGGCGGCGTGGGTTTCGGCGGTGAAAGGTTCGGCTGCGGCGGCGTCGATCAAGGCGACGGCGCAGCCGCCGAAGCCGGCGCCGGTCATGCGGGCGCCGAAGCATGCGGGGTGCTCGCGGGCGCTGGCGGCGATGGCGTCGAGTTCGGAGCAGGAGACCTCGTAATCGTCGCGCAGGCTCGCATGGCTCTGGTTCATCAGCCGGCCCAGGGCGGCGGCATCGCCCCCGCGCATAACACGTACGGCCTCAAGGGTGCGCGCGTTCTCGGAAATGACGTGCCGCGCGCGGCGGTACACGACGTCGTCGAACGTATCGGCGAGATTCTCCAACTGGGCCAAATCCGCGTCGCGCAGCGCCGGCACACCAAGTTGTTCCGCCGCCGCCTGGCACTGGCGCCGCCGCTCGTTGTAGGCCGAGGCGGCCAGCCCGCGCCGCGTGGCCGTATCAAGCACCACAACCGCTGTGTCGGGCGGCAGAGGCACATGCTCGATCTCGAGCGAACGACAATCGATCCTCATCGCCTGCCCCGCCCGCCCGCAACCTGAGGCCAACTGGTCCATGATGCCGCAGTTCACGCCCACCCACTCGTTCTCGGCCTTTTGGCACAGCAGGGCGCCGGCCACGGGGTCCCAGGGCTGGTCGCTGAGCGCGAGGAACAGCCGGGCAGCGGCCATCTCCAACGCGGCCGACGACGACAGGCCGGCGCCGATGGGCACGTCGCCGGTCAGTACGGCGTCGAACCCGCGTAGTGAGTGGCCACCGCCGCTTAGAGCCGCGGCCACCCCTTTCAGGTACTCGATCCAGCCGGCGTTCTCCTGGCGCAAATCGGCCAAGGCAAACTCCGCCGACTCCTGCCGGTCGAGCGAGTCAATGCAAACGCGGCCGTCCTCGCGGCCGGCGCCTGCGAGCCACACGGCGCGGTCGATGGCCATGGGCAGTACGAAGCCGTCGTTGTAGTCGGTGTGCTCACCGATCAGGTTCACCCGGCCCGGCGAGCGGACGACGTGCTCGGCAGGGCGGCGGTAATGCTCAGCGAACTGTTGGAAAATCGTTTCAGGATGGATCGTCATGGGGCGTCTTGGATGTGCCAGCGGCGCAGGGGAGTATCGAGTAGTCGTTGCGGGTCGGTGATATGGGCCAGCGGCTCGGTGCGCCGCACCCGAATGTGCAATGGTTCACTACGTGGGCGTCGCACGGCTAGGGCCATTTGGTAGGACTTGCCGTAGCGCAGCTCAGCGAACTGCCAGTGGTCCGGATTGTCGCTTCGGAGGTCGGCGAAGTCAATGGAGGGGGGTATATCGTCTTGCAGCCTGAAGAAGAACCCGTCCAGCGGCACCAACAGCCCCACCCCCCGCGCCTTGACGTACGACTCCTTGAACGTCCAGAACCTCAGGAACACCCGGCTGCGCTGCTCGAGCGGCGCATTTCGTACCGCCGCGGCTTCGGTGGGCGCGAAGAATCGCCGAGCCAATTCAACGGCCTTCGGCAGCTCGCGCGCTTGTTCCACGTCGACACCCACCTCAGCGTCGCACGTCACCGCGCAAAGAACCATTCGGCCGCTGTGCGACAGATTGAACCGGGGCGCGATTCCGCGGGGATGGCAGACATAGGGCTTGCCGTGGGCATTCGCGCCAAAGACCCACTCCCGAGGATCGCACCGGGTATAGTAGGACAGCACCGTCCGCGCGAGCGCCCGCGTACAGCGGTATCGCTCGCGGCCGCCGGGGAACCGCAAACGCTGCTCCTGGGCGCGTTCTTCGTCCGACATAAACGACAAGTAGCGGTCCAACAACTCCGGTTCGATGCAGTCGAGATCGAGCACCCAGAGATCGACGTCGTGCTGCCCAAGCGGCGGTTTCACGTTCTGGCGTCCTCGTGGTCCGATACGTAGCAGGGCCTGTCCACCGCGATGCCTACTCGCCAGCCGGCAGTATCTCTGCGCGGGTTGCCCAAACGCGGGTCAGACCCCCAACCGACACGACATCGCCGCGAAAAGTCGTCGTGGAAAAGAAGAAATAATTGTTGTATTTCATGGGCAGCAGGTCGAAGCGGCCGAGCACCTCTCCGGCAAGATCCGCCAGAATCCCCTCCGTGCCGAGGTGGTTCGGCAGACGCCGATAAACCACCAGTTTGTGGTCATCGGCACCTGGGTTGGTTGCGGCAAGCGCGATGCCGGCCACGACGATCAGGAGCAATCCGAGGCGCAACATGAACGATTCCTTTCAGGGAAACTCACCCGAGCATCCGGCATCCGGCCTCGTCGGCCGCCGAGGTCTCAGCGACCGTAGGCGGGAACAGCCGCAGGGCGGGCACAGCAACCTTCGCGTCCGTACCGGACTGCTCCAGAATCAGGCACGACTGACCTCGCACGGTGCGCCGGGTGACCTCATGGAAACCGGTTTTCAGGAACACGCGAGCGGAGGGCCTATTCTCGGTGCGCACTACCGCGCGCAGGCAATCGACCCCCAATGCCTCGCGAGCCAGGTCGCACGTTTCCGCGATGAGCCGGGTGCCCAGGCCGCGGCACCGGCAGGATCGAACGACGTGGAAGCTGATTTCCGCCGCGGCGCCGTCCGCGCGGTCGTACCGCACCACGCCGAGAATCAGCCCGTGCAGGGCCAGCACCCAAACGCACGTTGCTTCAGCGGAAAGCTTCTCACCAAACCAGCGGCGGTGTTCTTCCGGGGGGATGGGGTCCGTCGAAAGGGGCCCGGTGGGAAGCGTCAGGTCTTTCGTCCGCCAGAGCGGCCAGCAATCGGTCGGTTCGAGCGGCCGAAGCACGACGTCTTCGATTGCCAGGTTCCCATCCAAGGCACGCATGACCGCCGCCACCCGCGCCGCGCCGGCGCCATCGACCAGTGTGCGGGCCGTCTCGATTTGCCGGGCGCGCGCCTCCGGATCGCGGCAGAGGCTCTGCAGCGACGTGGCGATGCGGTCCGTGGTCAGCAGCCTGCCAGGCCCCAGGTCCACCATGGCCCCCGCCTGCGCCATACCGCGGGCAATGGGAACGTGATCGGGGGCGGTGGCCGTCACGAGGGCTGGGGTTTGCGTACAAGCAAGTTCCCAGCAGGTGCCGCCGGCGGCAGTGATCGCCACCTCGGCCGACGCCATTTCACCAGCCCAGTTCGGCGTATCAAAGAGCAATTCGATACGGCCGCCGCTTCGCCGGGCGCGAGACCGCAGCGAGGCCGTGTTTCGATTCGCCGGCCCCACCAGAACCCGCGCATGAAGCCCCAAAGACCCAAGCCGCTCCACGGCCGCCAGGGCCTTCGAGGTGAGGTCCAGCGAATCGGAACTGCCGAAGGCAATGAGCACGCGCCGGGCAATTTCGGGCACCTCGGTGCGTAAAGGCCGATAGCGGGTGAACTGCGGGCGAAGCAAGGCATAGCGCGCGCCCAGAAGCAGCGTCGTATCACGCCCGACACACCCGGAATACTGCCGTTCGTCGAAGCCGGGCCGCTGGTTCATCACGAGGTCGGCATCGTAATGCTCGGCCTCTGCCAGGTCATCGGCCACCAGCAGCCGGCTGCCGAAGGCACGAATGGCCGCCTGGTAGTCGGTGTCGAAGTGGCGACCATCGACGGCAGTCCAAACCGTGTCGCAAGCCCCAGCCTCGTCGCAAAGCTGGGCGACGTGCCGGAGGGTAATGGCCAGATCGTCGGGATGCGGATGCCGGCGGCCAACCGGGACAAACTCAGCGCCGCTTTCGCGAATCTGCTGCTGGAGGGCCGGGCTCGCGATGTTTCCGAGAAACAGCACCCTGCCACCCCGCGCGTGCCACGCTGAGCCGAGTGCCAACAGCCGCAATACGTGGCCGACACCAAGCTCCAAATCAGTATCTGCCCGCAATAACAGGGGCGCAATCCGGGTCATCGCTCGACGAATCTCCTCGGCTCGTCTCGATTGCAAGACCCCGCTGGTGGCGGAAACCTAGCCTCAGTCACGCACAACGGGGGGTTGGTGGGGCGAAAGCAAGCGGCCACCGCAACGTGGTCGCAGCCATCCGACCGCCTCGGAACGTAATTTCCGACGCGATCGTCCGGCCGGTTCCTTTTCCGGCGGG
>SKZG01000185.1 GCA_007127495.1 Planctomycetales bacterium | reverse complement strand
CCCGTGCGATGCTCGTTTCCTGGAACTGGTTGAAGCAATATGTAACGCTCGACATGCCGCACGACGAGCTGGAGCGGCGGCTGATGCTGTCGGGCCTCAACCATGAGGGCACGCGCGCAGTGGCCGACGACCTGGCCATCGACCTGGAGGTGACCAGCAACCGGCCCGACTGCCTGGGCCATTTGGGCGTGGCGCGCGAGGCGGGCGCCCTGTTCGACCGCGAGGTGAGGCTGCCCCCGGCGGAACCCGCCGAAGGGCAAACCCCCGTCGAGCAGCTCGTCCAGGTGCGCATCGACTGTCCCGACCTCTGCTACCGCTATACGGCGCGCGTGATCCGCGGAGTGAAGGTGGGCCCCAGTCCCCAGTGGCTCGCCCGCCGGCTCGAAACCGTCGGGCTCACCCCTGTGAACAACGTGGTGGACATCAGCAACTACGTACTGATGGAGTGCGGGCACCCGCTGCACACGTTCGACTACGGCAAGCTGGGCGGGCGGCAGATCGTTGTGCGCCGGCCGCTCGGCGGCGAAACGATCGAGGCCATCGACCACAAGCAGTATCGGCTCGAGCCGGAGATGTGCGTCATTGCCGATGCGCGCGTCCCCGTGGCCATCGCCGGCGTGATGGGCGGCGCCACGACCGAAATCCACGAGGCGACCACCGACGTGTTGGTCGAGGCGGCCGAGTTCGATCCCACGTCGATTCGCAACACGGCTCGGGCATTGAACCTGCACAGCGATTCCTCGTACCGGTTTGAGCGCAAGGTCGACCCGGAAGGGCTCGACTGGGCCAGCCGGCGCTGCTGCGACTTGATGCTCGACTTATGCGGCGGCGAGCTTGCCCGAGGCGCCGTCGACGTCGGCCGGGCCCCGCCCCCGCGCGAGCCGATCGTGCTGCGTTTCTCACAACTGAAGCGGGTGTTGGGCGTCGAGGTTCCGCCGGAGCGGGTGCGCCGGATTCTCGCCGCCGTGGGACTGGAAGAGACCCGGGCCGACGTGCAATCGGTCGAAGTGGTGCCGCCAAGCTGGCGCCGCGATCTGAGCCGCGAAATCGACCTGGTCGAGGAGGTGGGCCGGATCGATGGGTACGACGCCATTCCAGAGGACGTGGGCGTTCCCATGGTCGCCTCGGCGCGCACGCTCGACGACCGGATCGTCGCCCGGGTACGCGAGGTGCTCACCGCGTGCGGATTCGATGAGGCCGTCACGCTCAGCGTGGTGGACCAGCGGGCATCGGACGCATGGAGCCCGTGGACCGAGGCGGAGCCCCTGCGCGCGCTGGCACCCGTGCTGCGCGGCGCCGATCGGCTGCGCCGCACACTGGTTCCGAGCCTGCTGGCCGCGCGCCAGACGAACGAGGCGCTTTTCAACACGCGCATCGAGCTGTTCGAGATCGCCCGCGCGTACCTGCCCCGGCCGCACGGCCTGCCCGAGGAAGCCGTCCTGCTCGCGCTGACCAGCGGGCGACCGTTCCGTGAGGTGAAGGGCGTGCTGGAAGCGGTCCTGGAACGCATCGCCCCGGAGCTGGCCGTCGAGGCGGTTATCGCCCGCGACCCGTTCCTGGCCGCCGACGCCGCGTGCCGGCTGGAGCTGGACGGCAAGCCGCTTGCGTATATCGGGCGGGTTTCCGAGGAAGGCCAAGAGCGATTCGATTTGCGCGGCCCTACCGTGGTGGCCGAGTTGCAGTTGCGCCCGCTCATCGAACGCGCGTCGCTGATTGTCACCAGCGAGCCGCAGTCGCCGTACCCGCCGGTGGGGCGCGATTTGAATTTCGTCGTGGACGAGTCGGTGCGCTGGGCCGATCTAGCCCGCACGGTGCGCGCCGGTTGCGGACCGCTGTTCGAACACCTCGAAGATGCCGGCACCTATCGCGATCCCGACCGCCTGGGCCCCGGCAAGAAAAGCCTGCTGATGCGCCTGACCCTGCGCTCGCGCGAGGGCACGATGACCAATCAGCAAGCTGACGAGCTGCGCGATCGGATCGTTGCCGCCTGCGGCGACCGCCACGGAGCCGAGCTGCGGTAGGCCGGCGCTTGGAGGGAATGGGGAACGTGCCCGACCGTGCCCCCCAAACCAAAACCCTGTATTCCCGGAGGCAATGCCTTATGATCGAATCGGAACTGCTGCATCTGCTCATCTGCCCTCAAGACCGAACACGGCTTGAGCCGGCCCCAGCCGAACTGGTGGACCAGCTCAATCAGGCGATCGTCGCCGGGAAGGTCAAGAACCAGGGAGGACAGGAAGTCTCCCAGCCGATCGAAGCAGGTCTGGTTCGCGAAGATCGTGCCGTGCTCTATCCGATCTTCGACGGCATTCCGGCCTTGCTTGTCGATGAAGCGATTCTCATCCAAGATATCGAAGGGGGCCATCATGACTGAAAAGACCGTGTTCAAGCGAATCATCGATGGCGAAATACCGGCCGACGTCGTGTACGAAGATGACCAATGCCTGGCGTTCCGCGACATCCATCCGCAGGCGCCGACGCACGTCGTCCTCATTCCGAAAAAGGAAATCGCCAGCCTCGACGACTTCAGCGAGGCCGATCAAGCACTTGCCGGCCATCTCCTTCTGGCGGCCGGAAAGGTCGCGGAAGCCTTGGGCGTTCAACAGGAGGGCTACCGCGTGGTGGTCAACTGCGGCGCCGGCGCCGGCCAGGAAGTGATGCACGTCCATTTTCACATCCTGGCCGGCCGGCCGTTTCGCTGGCCACCCGGCTAGAGCGAACGTTGAACGTCGAACGTGCCGATTCCTGTTCTCCATGCCGGTGCGCCTTTTTGGAGTGCGGAGGCTTGACGCCGCTTCGGCCATGCCTTTCGTTTCCTTTTTTCGCTCCCCGCGCCTCCGACAGCCACCGCGTGAAGTTCCAAAGCTGACGCAAGAAAAGCGGCGTCAGTCAGTCGCTATCAGTCGGCCGCAAATTCCGAGCCGGGCGTTTGACAGCCGCTTGTTTGACAGCCGGACGCGGATCTGATAGCATCACTCTCGTCGTGAGGGATTCGGATCGCTATCAGTTATAGAAGATTATAGACGTTGTGGCTGATAGGCTGTGGGCACACGCAGCGCATCGTCCCGAAGTAATGTCAACACATGGGATCGGCCGATCATCCGGAAGCTGCGCGAGCAGTTCGACGCCGACGCATTGACCGTCCCGCCCTACCTTGTCGACACGCACGAGACGCGCGACAAACTTGTCAGCTACTACGCCGCGCTGCTGGCGCTGGACAACCAGGTGGGCGAGCTGCTGGAGATGCTGGAAGAGACGGGGCAGGCCCGCGACACGCTGGTGATCTTTCACTCCGAGCATGGCTGCTCACTGCCCTACGCCGGGAAGTGGATGCTGTATGACAACGGCATCCGCAACACCGCGCTGGCCCGCTGGCCCGGTCGCATCACGCCCGGCTCAGCGACCGACGCCCTGTTGCAGGACGTCGACGTGACCCCCACATTGCTCGAAGCGGCCGGCGTCGATCCGGCCACCATCGACGCTGGCCGCCCCGACGCCGGCGGTAATCTCGGCTTCGACGGCCGCAGCTTCCTCGACGTGCTGTTGGGCAGGACCGATCGCCACCGCAACTACGTCTTTGCCCAGCATACCACCGTTGGCGTTCATGGATTCCGCGAGTCGTATCCGATCCGGTCGGTCCGCGACGGCCGTTACAAGCTCATCCACAACGTCGCGCACGAGAACACGTTTTGGATCCGCGGCATCCACGTCAACCCGCCAATCGACTCCTGGCGTCGGGCAGCCGAGGACGACGCGGAAATCGCCGCCCGCGTTCGCTGGCTCTCCCACCGCCCGGAGTTCGAACTCTACGACCTCCAGCGCGATGAGCTGGAAACCCGCAACCTCGCCGACGATTCCGATCATGCCGAGGTCAAACAACGACTCCACGACCGGCTCCAGCAGTGGATGCACCAGCAAGGTGACACGGGTCTGGAAACCGAACGCCAGGCCCCCGATCGCACCGCCTCGTAGGTTACGTGGTGATGTCCAACCATTATTTCGCTATCAGTTCCCCATGATCTCCCAAAATCGTCAACCGCTCTGGGCCGTGATGGTGATCGGGGCTTGCGAAATGGGCGTGAATGCACAGAGCGCCAAGGTGGGAGATTCCACGAAGGCCACTAGAAGGATGGGAATCAGGGCGACAATGGGCCCGAGGTACGGGACAAAGGTCAGCAGCCCGTTAAACACCCCCAGCACCCACGCGTTAGGAACT
>SKZG01000545.1 GCA_007127495.1 Planctomycetales bacterium | reverse complement strand
TCGACGACGCTGGCGTCAGCCGTGGGCACGCGCATGGCAATACCGGTCAGCTTGCCCTTCAGTTCCGGAATGACCAGGCCAACGGCCTTCGCCGCGCCCGTGCTGGTCGGGATGATGTTCATCGCGGCGGCTCGCATACGGTAGGGGTCCGAGTGCGGCAGGTCGAGCACGCGCTGGTCATTGGTGTACGAGTGGATGGTCGTCATCAGACCGCGGACGATGCCCCACCGCTCATGCAGCACCTTGGCCACGGGAGCCAGGCAGTTCGTCGTACAGCTTGCGTTCGAGATGCACTTGTGCTCGGGCCTAAGTTCCTTGTCATTGATTCCGAGCACGCAGGTCAGGTCAGGCGAATCCTTGGCCGGGGCGCTGAGGACGACCTTCCTGGCTCCGGCGTCCAAGTGAGAGGCGTAGCCCGGCTTGCCGTCCCCGCCCCGGCTGGTGAACACTCCGGTGCTCTCCAGCACGACGTCGACTTTCAAGTCGCCCCAAGGCAGCTCGGCGGGATTCTTGATAGCCATTGCCGGAATCTTCTTCCCGTCCACAATCAGGTTCTGGTCATCGTACTCGACCGTACCTGGATAGGTGCGATGCACGCTATCGTACTTCAGTAGCAGCGCCAACGTCTTGTTGTCCGTGATGTCGTTGATTCCGACGATTTCGAACTTGTCCTGCTTAGCCATGAGGCCGCGGCATACCAGCCGACCAATCCGTCCGAATCCGTTAATTCCCACGCGAATTGCCACAGTGAATCTCCTTGTTAGAAAGCAAAGCCCCACCAGTAGGGGACATATCTTACCGGCCCCGCACCGTGCGAGCCTGTTCGTTCAGCGAAGAGCATGAGATTATACCCGTACCTATCGGCAGGAAAAGGGGCTCCCTCAAATCCATACGCAGGATTCGGGAGGAACCCGTAGGCGTTCACAATTGCGTTTCTGCAAGACATCGGACGTTGCGTCTAGTCAACAGCGTTGGGGCTTGTGTAGGCTCGCCCTCGGGCGAGCATCTGTGCGTAAGTAGCGTGCTAGCAAAAGGTTGCGCCAAGTCGGTGCCGTTTTGCCGCGTCCGGAAGCGGCTGGGGCGCGTGGTTTGCTCTTTGGGGTTTCTCACCACACTGCAACTTTTTACACGGGCAGTCTTCTTCGCATGCAGACGTGGAAACTGCCCGCACGACCACTCGGCAAATCATTCCGAGTAAAAAATACCCCCAACAGGAGGCATTATGGTAAGCCAGAGTTCTCCTATTTTATCGGATTTGGCACAGGCACCGGCGCCACTGCCCGAACTTGCCCCCCCCTCGCGAGGCGGACTGCAGCAAGGCCGCGTCAAGGAAACCCGCCGCGTACGACGAATTCGCCCAGTTGCCGCCGGCTCGGTCTCGCCTGCTATTCGATGCCTTGTGGAAGGACGCGAATTGGTCGCTCCGGAAGGGAATCAGTCGGCCGGATATCGGTGGGCGAAACGGGCATTGGACGTTGCCGGCGCCGTGGCGCTGCTAGGCTTGTTAGGGCCCGTGATGGCGGCACTTTACGCCGTGCTATACATAACCACCCGGGGCCAGCCCGTGTACCGCCAAGTTCGCATTGGCTACCGCGGCCGGCCGTTCACGATGTACAAGTTCCGGACAATGCGACTCGATGCCGATCGGATTCAAGACACCGTGGCAAACGAGCAGGCGGGGCCGGTGTTCAAGAATCGCCGCGACCCGCGCATTACCCGACTCGGGCGCTGGCTGAGGAGGACGAGCTTGGACGAAACGCCACAGCTTGTGAACGTGCTGCGCGGCGAGATGTCGCTTGTGGGGCCACGTCCCCCGGTGGGTCGCGAAGTGGCCAAATACGAGCCGTGGCAACGACGGCGCCTTTCCGTCAAGCCGGGACTGACCTGTTTGTGGCAAATCAGCGGCCGAAACGAGATCGACTTCGAAAACTGGGTACGCATGGACCTGTGGTACGTACGTCACCAAACCGTTTGGACCGACCTTGCACTGCTGTTCCGCACGCCCGTGAGCGTCATTACGTGCCGTGGGGCGTACTGAGCGACCTCCGTACCGGGTTTCCCGTGCAACGCACGGACGGCGAGGCGAGCCGGAGCGACTCGGAAAGTCCTGCCATATTGCCGGATCGAGACAATGAATGATCTGAACCTGACTGCCATCGACCCTTTCCAAACGACGCCACCGGTTCCGGTAGTCGCAGCCCAGAGAACGCCGGAAAGCAGGAATCCTGACGAAACCGTCCGCGTCCTGGGAGTGGATTTCACCAATGTCACGCCGGCCCGGGCCGTGCAATTGGTGCGCGAAATGACGGAGGATTCTTGCGGGCAAATGCGAAGCGTTTTTTTTGCGAATGCCCACACGTTGAACCTCGCAGCGGCCGATTCCGAGTACCGGGAATTGCTCCGTGCAGCGTCGCATGTGTTTGGCGACGGAACCGGCGTACGATGGGCGGCCCGCATGAATGGCGTTCACATGCGCGGTAACCTGAACGGGACCGACCTGGTGCCCCATCTGCTCGCCAGTACGCCCGGGCGACGCTACTTCCTATTGGGCGCCGATGCCGCGACGATCCGTCGGGCGGCAGCGGCAGCCGAAAGCCGGTTCCCCAATTGGACGCAAGCCGGATTCCACCATGGCTATGTTCATGAGCGGCGGCTTTCGACGCGAGCCATCCGAAAAATCAATGCAGCTCAACCCGACGTGTTGCTCGTCGGCATGGGCAATCCCCACCAGGAGCGGTGGATCTGCCGGCATCGTTCCGAACTGTGTGTGCCGGTGTGCATGGGAGTGGGGGGGTTGTTTGATTTTTGGGCAAATAACGTCAGCCGCGCGCCGCGTTGGCTGCGTCGCCTGGGCCACGAATGGGTCTGGCGCTTGGTCCAGCAGCCGGGCGGTAAGGCTCGCCGCTATCTGCTGGGAAACCCCCTATTCTTGGCCCGCGCGTGGCTCAATCGAAAATAGGCCGTCGCAAATCACGTAACCGTTCACCGCGCCCCTGCCTTCAAGCGGGAGCTTGCATTCGCTCGCGGCCCCGCCGCCCTGCGAACGGTTACTATACTCCCCACTGCCGTTATTGCGCTTTTCTAGGATGGACATTCTTGTCCGTCGTCGGTTGGACCGGCTAAAGCCCATACTACGGAAAGCGCAGTTTTAGGCCGCGGCGAGTATATACGCGTGGCTTTGCGTCGCTTAGAATCGGGGCATGAATACGATTTGCCTCGTTCTGGACTGTCTGCATCCCGGTTTCCTTGGGCCTTACGGCAACACCTGGATTCACTCGCCGTCGTTCGACCTGCTCGCGAGCCAGGCGTTCACGTTCGACTATGCACTGGTCGATTCACCGCATTTAGAATCGCTGTACAGGTCGTACTGGCAGTTCACCCATGCACTCAGGGTAGAACATGATGAAAAGCCGCTATCGCTTCCGGTCCGACTACGAGAGGCCGGCTTGTCGACGGTGCTGATGACCGATGAACCGGCCGTGGCGGACCATCCGCTGGCCGTGCATTTCGACCAGCGCGTTCCCATCACTTCACCACGAGAGCTGCGTATTGCCGAACAGCTCGACGATACCTACCTCGCATCCTGCTTCGCCGGGCTTGTCGAGTGGCTGGATCGCGCGCCGGATGGCTTTTTTCTGTGGTGCCACTTAGCCGGCATGGGGCGCGTCTGGGACGCCCCGATGGAATACCGTGAGGCGTACCGTGTCTCCGGCGATCCCAGGCCTTTTGCCGATTTCGAAGTCCCGGACCGACGGCTCCCTGCCGATTACGATCCGGACGAACTGTTCAGCATCGTGCAAGCGTATGCCGGCCAGTTGACACTGCTGGATAGGTGCATGGGCGGCCTACTGAAGATGATCGACAACTCCTCCTTGGGCAGCGAGACGCTCTTGGTCGTGTTGGGGGCGAGGGGATTTCCGTTGGGGGAGCACCGGCGGGTAGGCTTCTGCGATTCGGCTTTGTATGGGGAACTCGTACATATTCCCGTCTTTCTGCGATTGCCCAACGGCCTCGGTGCCGCCGGACGCAGCCACGCCTTGCTGCAGCCTGCCGACCTTTCCGCTACGCTGCTCGACGTAAACGGCCTTTCCCTTCCCAAACCACCGCGCGCCGCGAGTCTGCTGCCGATCGTTCGTGGAGAACAGGAGCGGCTCCATGAATGTGTGGTCATTGCAGGCACTGCATCGGAGCGAGCAATCCGTACCCCGGCATGGTATTT
>SKZG01000085.1 GCA_007127495.1 Planctomycetales bacterium | reverse complement strand
TGCAACAGCGTGTCATCCTGCCCTGGGTATTTCCACGGGAGAGATGCCCCTGCTCCAAAAGCGCAAAAGCGGCACGCGGCAAGTATAGATCGGGTGGGTCCAGGGCAATTGTGCCGCCAGTGATGACACAATCTGCTCGCCGTAATCTGCCCGCTTCTCGTGCAGGGCTACCGTCCCAGGTCCCGCAGTGCGTCGAGCACCTGCTGGTCGTGCCCGTCCACCTGGACACTTTTCCAAACTTTGCGAACGGTTCCCTCGGTGTCGATGAGGAAGGTCGAGCGTTGGATACCCATCGACTTCTTGCCGAAGCGCGTCTTCTCGCGCCACGCGCCGTAGGCTTCGGCCACGTGATGGTCGGCGTCGGCCAGCAGGGGGAAGTTCAAATCGTACTTCTCGCGAAACTTTGCGTGGCTTTCGACCGTGTCCGCGCTGATGCCCAGCACGGCGGCGCCCAGTTCCGCGAGTTCCTTCTTGCGGTCGCGGAATGCACACGCCTCGCTGGTGCAGCCGGGCGTATCGTCCTTGGGGTAGAAGTACAAGACGACGGGCTTTCCCTGAAGGTCGCTCAGCGAGATGTTTTTGCCGTCCGTGCTTGGGAGCGTGAAGACGGGTGCCTTGGTTCCCGCCTCGATCCATTCAGCCATGGTCAGTTCCTCATGTCAGGTAAGCATCGGCAAAGAAATAACTGGCGCACTTTCTTCCCCCTCACCCTACCCTCTCCCACCGAGGGAGAGGGCACATCGGACAGTTATTTCTTTGCCGATGCTAAAAGGGTATCTGCCGCCGACCTCGGCATCGGCGGATCGGTTTGGAATTATACGCGCCGCCGTTGCCGCCGGCACGCGGGGGCGTATTGTGAGCGGAGCGGCGCAAGCCGCCCGGTTTTCCGATTGCAATACCGGACGGCTTGCGCCGTGCCGCTTACATTTGGGAGGGACATTGCTCCTGACGAGTCGATTGTTTCTCAACGGAAGGATCCTGACCAATACCCGGAGCTAGCACACCTGTCGGACGTGTACGGCAGGATTCGCCTGTATCGCGAGTGGTCTTTCGGCCGTACGTCGGTGTTTCGCAGCCCGCAGTCAGCCGATTTGCCGAGCGACCGCTTGGAGGAGAAGAGCCGCGACAACTGGGACAAACCGGCCGGCGCTGAGGACGAACAAGTCCTCCTGATGACCACATGCAAGATGCAGGGGAACCCGCCTCCCAGTGGCCTGTTTCTTCGGCTTGCGATCCGGCGTCGGATCCGCTAGACTTGGCTATCTATACATATGTCCATTTCCATCGGCGTTTCCTGCGACGCGGCCAGGGGGTAAAAGTGGGGGGTTAAATGCGCCAAACCGGAAAATTGACACCCAAAAAATGAGAAACTGGGAGATAGGGGAGGGAGGATGGAAGTTGGGCGGAGGAGGTGTTCAGGTGACAGCAGCTAAGCGGCCAGGGGGTAAAAGTGGGGGGTTAAATGCGCAAAAACGGAAAATTGACACCCAAAAAATCGAGGCCCGGTTTGAGCAGGTCCGCGCGTAAATTACAGGTCGCAATGGAAAGGCCGGCCCCCCTGACCCCGCTGTCCAGGCGCGGTATAATGAACGTGGCTCTTCCGTTTCCAGGGGCTGACAGCCCAAAGCCACTTACTTTGGGACCATTGGGGGCATTTTGTTAGCGGAGCGGCGCGAGCCGCCCGGTTTTCCGACGGAATACCGGACAGCTTGCGCCGTGCCGCTACAAACGGAAGAGCCCGATTGTTTTACTGCTTTACCAGGAGGAACGCCGCAACGTGGATCAAGGCAACGCGCGCCCGGAAATACAGCCTGCAAACCGAGAATCGGGGGCCCTGCGCCGGGCGCTGACCGCGGCCCGAGTGGCCGAGGAGAACCGGGGCCGGGACGTGGTCGTTCTCGACATGCGGGAATTGACGCCGGTGTTCGACTATTTCGTCATTGCCAGCGGCACCAGCCGGCGGCAGTTGCACGCGATGAGCGAGGAAATCGACCATGCCCTGGAAGACGCGCTGGGCGACCGCCGGATGGGCATCGAGGGCTACGACGAGAGCCGCTGGATCCTGCTCGATTACGGCGACGTGGTGATTCACCTCTTCGAACCGGAAACTCGCGAATACTACGCGCTGGAACAGCTTTGGGCCCAGGCGAAGCGCGTTCCGCGCGAGGCGGTGCCGGGCGAGGGTTCCTGACGGGTTGCGCCCCCGGCCTGCTTGGCGCTGCAGTGGTTTTGCCGCTATTCCTCGTTCCCACCCGGTTATTCGCATGAGCATGCTACGGACCCTGAAGGATCGTTTCCGCCCCATTCTTGCCGAGCTGGTCGGCAATGAGGCATTGGACAAGGTTCTCGACCTGATCCGCCCGGCCCAGGACGCCCGGTTCGGCGACTACCAGGCGAACATGGCCATGGCGCTGGGCAAGCAACTGGGCCGGCCCCCGCGCGAGGTGGCTGCGGAAATCGTCGCGCGGCTCCAGGTTGACGACCTGTGCGAGGAGCCGGCCGTGGCCGGGCCGGGCTTCATCAACCTGCGGCTGCGCGAGGGGGCGCTTGCCGCGCGGTTGCACGCGGCTGCCGAACACGAGCGGCTGGCCGTGCCCTCGGCCGACCATGCCCGCACCTATGTGCTCGACTATTCGGCGCCGAACGTGGCCAAGCCGATGCACGTGGGCCATATCCGCTCGACGGTCATTGGCGACGCGCTCTGCCGCGTGTTGCGGTTCCTAGGCCATCGGGTTGAAAGCGACAATCATCTGGGCGACTGGGGTACCCAGTTCGGCATGATCTTGTACGGCCACAAGCATTTTCTCGACGCCGCGGCCTATGCCGAGAACCCCGTGGCCGAGCTTTCGCGCCTCTACCGGCACGTGCGCGGCCTGGCAGACGCCGACGAGGCCGTGGGCAAGGCCGTCTTGGCGGAAACGGCCCGGCTGCACGCGGGCGACGAGGAGAACCGCCGTCTGTGGCAGGAGTTCATGCCCGTGTGCCTGGCGGAGATCGAGCGGATGTATCGCCGCCTGGGCGTGCGATTCGATCATACTCTCGGCGAGAGCTTCTACCAGGATCGGCTGCCGGGCCTGGTCGACGAGTTGACTCGCCGGGGTCTGGCTCGCCAGAGCGAAGGGGCGCTGGCCGTGTTCCTCGAAGGCCACGAGAGCCCCATGCTGGTCCAGAAGCAGGACGGCGCGTTCCTGTACGCCACGACCGACCTCGCCACGATTCGCTACCGCATGGAAACGTTCCATCCGGACGCGGTTCTGTACGTGGTCGATCATCGGCAGAGCCTGCACTTTGAGAAGCTGTTCGCCGTGGCCCGCAAGCTGGGCTACGCCGACGTGGAGCTGACCCACGTGAGCTTCGGCACGGTGCTGGGCGACGACGGCCGCCCGTTCCGCACCCGCGAGGGCGACATTGTGGGGCTCGAAAGCCTGCTCGACGAGGCCGTGCGCCGCGCCGGCGACGTGGTGGCGGCCAACGACGAGGCCAAGCCGGGCGGGCCGGAGCTTTCGCCGGAGCAGCGCCAATGCGTGGCCGAGACGGTTGGCATGGGGGCACTGAAATATGCCGACCTCGCCCAAAACCGCACGAGCGACTACGTGTTCAGCTTCGACAAGATGCTGGCCATGAACGGCAACACCGGCACGTACATGCAGTACGCCTACGCTCGGATTCGCAGCATCTTCCGCAAGGGCAACGTCGACGCGGCCTCGTTAGTCGGCTCCGGAGCCAAGATTCTGTTGGAAACACCGGAAGAGCGGGCGCTGGGCCTGCAAATACTTCGACTGGGCGAGGCCATCGACCAGGTGGTGGCCGACTATCGCCCGAACCAGCTTACCAGCTACTTGTTCGATCTGGCCGGGTGCTTCACCAGCTTCTACGAGAAGCACTCGGTTCTGAAGGCCGAGTCGGACGCCCTGCTCCAAAGCCGGCTGCTGCTGTGCGACCTCACGGCGCGCACCATCCGGCAGGGCCTTGCCTTATTGGGCATCGACGTGGTCGAACAGATGTAGGCTCTTCCGCTTCTTAGTGCAGACAGCCCTTGTTTTAGGGACGGCACACGGCGTGTGCCTATTACAATGAAGCGGCGAGGGCACAGCGGCGTGTGCCGTTGTTGCGCTTTTGTAGGATGGACATTCTTGTCCGTCTTCGCTTTGACGGGCTAAAGCCCATCCTACGGAAAGTGCAGTTTTAGGCCGCGGCGAGTATAGAAACGGAAGAGCCCTATTGGA
>SKZG01000187.1 GCA_007127495.1 Planctomycetales bacterium | reverse complement strand
CAGCTTGGACCATACTCAGCAGCTTGGCAACACCTTGGGCGCCATCGCCCGCGAAAAAGCCGGAATCGTCAAGCCCGGCGTGCCCGTGGTAAGCGGCGCCCTGGCCGCCGAGGCGCGAGCGGTCATTGCCGAGGTGTGCCGGACGCACCGCTCGCGGCTGGTGGAACTGGGCGTCGACTTCGCTTACGATTACCGCCCGCCGCGAAATCTACAGCACGAGCGCTCGACCGGCCGCATGGACTTCCGCCCACTGCGTTCGCAGCCGGGCGCCCTTGCGCCGGTGCAGTACCATGATCTGGCATTGAATCTTCCGGGACGTCACCAAGCGGCCAACGCGTCCCTCGCGTTGGCCGCCCTCGACGAGTTGCGCCGCGAGGGCTGGCAGATCGACGAGAGTTCTGTGCGCCGGGGGCTGGCGGCGATGTGTTGGCCGGGCCGGGCGGAAGTGGTCCATCGCCGGCCGGCGGTCGTGGTGGACGTGGCACACAACCCGGCGTCGATCGAGGCCCTTGTGGAAACGCTTACGGAGAGCTTCTGCGCCAAGCGTCGGCACCTGATCTTTGCGGCTTCCCAAGACAAGGATATCCGGGGAATGCTGGAACCGCTCTTGCAACATTTCGACAACATTGTCTTCACCCGCTATCGGAACAACCCGCGCAGCGCTGCTCCCGATCAACTCGCAAAACTGGCCCAGGAACTGGCGCAGCGGCACTTCCTTGTGGCCGAGACACCCGCCCTAGCGGTCGCTTCCGTCCGGGAGGCAGCCCAACCGGACGATCTGATATGCGCGACCGGGTCCTTCTTCATCGCGGCTGAGGTGCGCCGGTTGTTTGGCGAGTGACTTCGCGTGCGCTCAGAAATAAGTTGGCCCATTGCACTGTAGCAGGCACACGGCGTGTGTCGAACTGCACGAACGGCACACGGCGTGTGTCGAACTGCACAAACGGCACACGGCGTGTGCCTACTACAATTTCTGAGGGCACGCTTAGGCTCGGTCGATCGGAAACGCGAGGACCTGGCCAAGGGTCTTGGCCCCGAAGGCGAGCATCACCAGCCGATCGAAGCCCAAGGCGACACCGACGGCCGACGGCAAGCCGGCCTCCATGGCGGCCAGCAGGCGGCTTTCCTCGGGCAGCGGCGCGTTGCCGTCGGCCACGCGCTGCGCGTTCACCGCCCGGTTGCGGCGGCGCAGCTCGGCGGCGTCGAGCAGTTCGTGATACCCGTTAGCCAACTCGATACCGTCCACGTACAGCTCGAACCGCTCGGCCACCGGAGGATCGCCGCCGCGCACGCGGGCGAGCATCGCCTGCGAAGCGGGGTAATCGTACAGGATCGCGGGCCGCGGGCGGCCCAGGTGCGCCTGCACGCACTCGGTTAGCAGGAAGTCGAGCCAACTGTCGCGGTCGTCCTCGGCAAAGCCAAGCGGAACGGCGAGGCCCAGTTCCCGGCACCTGGCCACCAGCGCGTCGGTGGGCGACGCAAGCGGATCGAGGCCAACGCGGTGCTCAAACGCCTCGCGGTAGCTCACCTGTTCAGCCGGGCCGCGGCCGAGCGTGGCCTCGCACAGGTCGCTCAGGAGCAGCATCCCCTGCTCGGGGCCGTCGCCTGCGCGGTACCATTCAAGCATGGTGAACTCCGGGTTGTGCAGCGGGCCGATTTCGCCTTGGCGGAATACGTGCGCGAATTGGTAGATGGCCTCGGCGCCGGCGGCCAGCAGCCGCTTCATGTGGAACTCAGGCGAGGTGTGCAGCCACAGCCGGCGCGGCGGCCTGCCCGGCCCGCACGGCAGTTCGGTGGAGAACGCGTCCAAGTGCCGATCGACCACCGTATCGGCCGAAAGGATGGGCGTATCGACCTCCAGGAACCCGCGATCGTCGAAGAATGCCCGCAGCCGCTTGAGCAACTCCGCGCGGAACCGCAGGGCCGCCAGGGTGGCGGAGGGAAGATGGTCCGGCCGGGCCGGCGGCTCGCCCGCGCATTCCTGGCTCGATCGCGTTGGGCCTCGGGCGTCGCGGTTCATGGAATTGCGAACAGCGTCTTGAACCAATCGACGAAGCGCATCGCGGCAGGGCTATCGACCCCGAAGTACTTTGCGCAAATCGCCGTTCCGTATGGCACTCCCGGCCTTTTCTGCCAAGCGAGCCATGCGTGGAGAACAGCTTTCTTGGTGTCCGGCTCGGAGAACTTGGCGCCCAGTTGTTTTGCATCTGTCGTCGCCGTGGTGGCATGATCGATAAGCGGATCGTCTGCGGCGACCAAGTCAGAGAGGAACGTTTCCAGCGTGCCGGGGCGCTGGTTGTCGGGCATCAGCCACACACCGACCCTGGCTTGG
The DNA here is from genome assembly GCA_007127495.1 of Planctomycetales bacterium. GTDB lineage: Bacteria > Planctomycetota > Planctomycetia > Pirellulales > Thermoguttaceae > PWXP01. The sequence goes on along the minus strand of SKZG01000187.1, from coordinate 1,903 downwards.
TACTTTGGCGATTCGCCGATGAACCCCCCGGGGGGCGGGGCGTTCGGAGTGTCCACTCCCACCTTCCGAAGCTGCCCTCGCACCGCCTCCCACCTGGAAGCCAGAGGCGAATCGGCGTCGAGCACAAAACCGATCGTCCTGTCCGTGCCAAGCTCGACGGCAAGTGGCATGCCCGCCAACAATTTCTCACAGCTTTCACTATCGATAAACTCCGGGAACTCCGGCGGCCAGGGCTCGCTGTCGTAGTCGAGCCCGTGGCGAATCAGGAGTTGAACCATGGAGTGCAAGTCGTTCTTGCCTTCAACCCGGATTTTCGGCCTGCTCAGCGCGCCCGCCATCATCGAACCTCTATCTCTTGGTCCACGGCCACCATGAGTTCGCCGGCGTCGAGTGTAACCGACTCCTCGAGCGTCGGTTCGATCTTCTGGACGGAAACCTCTTTGGCAAGCGCCGGATAGTTGTCGCACAACCACGCGAGCCCCCGTACACAGTCGAGGCTGTGCGTGGTGGCGAACACCTGCACGTCGGACTGCTGGGCCGTCTCGACCACCAACCGCCACATGTCGCCCATGACCGAGTAGTGCAGGCCCGTGTCGATCTCGTCAATTAGCAGGATGCCCCCGCGGGCTTGACTGAGTGCCAGGGCAATTGCCAGCAGCCGGCGCATCCCATCACCGTGGCTCCCGAGCGGCTCGCGGCGTTTCGTTCCGCGAAAGGCCACCAGGATGCCTGAACGGCCGCCGAAGCGATACGGCGTCGCACCACTGAGGAAAAAGATGTTCTCTATGGCCGGTTCCAAGATACGCATTGCAGCGATCACATCCGATTCCTTACCATCTGTGAGAACGCTGTTCCACATGGCGCTCATCGATCGGGGCATCAGTGAATCGGGCGATATGAACTCGACCGGTGGGAGCGGTTCGGTGCGCGCGCGCCTCAGGCGGCCATATCGAACCGTCGGGCGTTGCGACAGGGCGCCCTCGTCTGTTAAGGTAACGGCTAGAGGCTCGGTCAATGATCCATCATGCCTTCCGGTCGTAACCATCACCAGTGGCGGCTGCAAGAGGTCCTTGTCATAATCCGCGAAAAGCTGCTGCTGCTGCTGGTCCAAATCTGCGATGGTTTTCACCTGCACAACAGCTTCCTCGCGGTGATCACTTCCATGAATTCGAAATTCCGAGTCAGGGCCGAACTCGTGCCCATGGAAGAAATGGACACACGTAGGCGTTGGTGGGCCGTCAGACCGGTACCCTTCGTGAGAGCTGCTCGCCGCCACTACCTCACCGCGCCGTTCCGCAATTTGCGCGAGCACTTCCGGATCGGCCCCGGACGCCAGCAGGTGGACCGCCTCGAGGATGCTCGTCTTGCCGCAGTTGTTGCGGCCCACCAGCAGGTTCACGTGGGCCAGACCCTCAACGCCGTAGTCGCGGAACCCACGGTATCCCTTCATTCGTAGCGAGGTGAGCATAGCATCAATCCCTTTCTTACCGGAGTCGTGTCCTCTATTCGCGCACGCGTTCGATGTACTCGCCGGTGCGGGTATCGACGCGGATCATGTCGCCGATTTCCACAAACGAGGGGCAGTCGATCGTGGCGCCGGTTTCCAGCTCAGTGGGCTTGGTCACGTTCGTGGCCGTGTTGCCCTTCGCGCCCGGCTCGCAGTATTCGACCTTCAGCACCACGTGGTTGGGCGGCGTGATGCCGATCGGCTGGTTGTTGAACAGGATGATGCTGCAGATGGTGCCTTCCTTGAGGTATTTCCAGGCGTCGTCGACCAGGTCCTTGTCGATCTCGTACTGCTCGTAGGTGTTGGTGTCCATGAACACGAACGTGTCGGCCTGGCGGTAGAGGTACTGGGCCTCGACTTCCTCGACGTCGGCCGCTTCGAGCGAGTCGCCGCTCT
>SKZG01000284.1 GCA_007127495.1 Planctomycetales bacterium | reverse complement strand
TTTGTAGGATGGACATTCTTGTCCGTCTTCGCTTTGACGGGCTAAAGCCCATCCTACGGAAAGCGCCGTTTTAGGCCGCGGCGAGTATAGGTGCAGGCCGCTTTCATGGAGTAGGCACACGCCGTGTGCCGTCCCTGAAACAAGAGCTGTCTGCACCTAGAAGCGAAAGAGCCATTTTTTCGCTTTCTCGGAACGCCGTAACGACGCGGAAACGACCGATCAACGGCTTACCCCGCCAGCCGGGTGATCCGGTTGAACGGCTCGACCACGCCCGGCTGCTCGGGCCGATATCGGTACTGCATCAGGTACGCATCTTCCGGCGTGTCTTCGTAGTAGCTGCGCAGAACCGATACGGCACGGAAACCGTTCTCGCGGAAGAAAAGTTGCGCAGCAAGGTTCGTTTCACGCACCTCCAGGATAATCCGATTCCGGCGCTGGACCGAAAGCTTCGCAATGAGTTTCGCAACCATCTGACTGCCAACCCCGCGACGGTGGTAGCCGCTCGCCACCGAGAAGTTGAGCACATGGATGCGGGTCTTATGGAGTTCATAGATCATGAACCCCACCACGCGATCGTCATGCTCGGCCACCATGCCAATGCAGTTGCGCTGCCGCAGGCAGCGGATGAAATCCTCCTCGAGCCAGGGGAATTCGAAGCTCTCGGATTCGATATCCAGAACCTCCGGCATGTCCCGCCGGATCATCCAACGGATGTGAACGCGAACTTCCTGCTTCTGATCGGCTTGCATTTTGGCCTCCTTCCATGTCGGCCCGTGACGATCTTGGGGTGATTCGCAATCGATGCGCTCAACCTGCACCCACTGCACGGAGTGCTCCGCAGCATGACCAGCCGATGCATAAAGCAACCTTGCCCTATTGCAACCGGCCAGCTAGGCAATACGTTACCATAACCTCGACAATCCGCCAATACGAACTTTTGAAACCCCATAAACTTAGGGGATGGCAGCATCGTGCCCGGAAGCATGCCTTCCTCTTGAGTCACCCGGCCCGCTATGGCGCAACGTTCTCGGCGCACCCTCGCAGACCCGCTTTCTCTGCGGCGAGCGAAGGGGGGTGGGGCTCATGTTCGCGGCCAAAGAGGGTTATCCTACGGGCTGTGCTCTTTGCCACAAAACTTGGGACAGTCGACTGTGAGCCAACCCCCAACGATCCCTCCCAGAAACGCGCACTTTTCCGGTTGCCCGATCCGCGGCATTTTCCGTCGGTGTCTTTCGATGGTTCCGCCGCCCGCGCTCATGGCAGGTGCCATCGCGGGGCTTTTTATCGCCAGTTGGGCGTGCAAGGCGCACTTCGGGCCGGAGGCGGCCATGCCCCCGGCATCGTCCAATGCCATGCCGCAGCACATCGTTTCGATGGCGCCGAGCGTTACCGAGATGCTCTTCGCCCTCGATTTGGGCGACCGGGTCGTGGGCGTGACCCGCTACTGCAACTACCCCGACGCCGTAGCCGGGCTGCCTCGCGTGGGCGGACACTTCGATCCGAACTTCGAGGCCATCGTCCGCCTCAGGCCCGAACTAGTCGTCCTGCTGGACGCACATCGGGATTTGGCCGGGGCGCTCCATAAGCTGGGCGTGCGAACCCTGACGGTGAGCGATAAGAGCGTCGAGCACATCCTTGGCGCGATCACGACACTGGGAGCCCATTGCAACGCCGTCGCTCGCGCCGAAGCGCTGGTCAACGACCTCCATGCCCGCATGGCTGCGGTCCGGCGGCGCACCGCCGACCTGCCACGGCCGTCGGTGCTCGTGGTCCTCGACCGGCCGCTCGATTCCGCCACCATCGTAGATGCCTATGTGGCCGGACACGACGACTACTTTGAAAGCCTCATCGAGATGGCCGGGGGTCGGAATGCCTATCGCGGGCCGGCTATTGCGTATCCCGTGGTGTCCGTCGAGGGAATCATCCGCATTGCACCCGAGGTGATCATCGATTTGGCCGCCGGGCGGGAAGCCGACCGCGACGAGCGGCCCATGGCCGATTGGCGGCGCTTTCCCCAAATCGACGCGGTGGCGCACAACCGCGTTCACGCCCTGACGGGCGACTATGCGGTGATTCCCGGACCACGCTTCGTGCTGCTACTCGAAGCGCTGGCTGAGCGAATTCATCCGCCGCGGGAACCATTCCCTCGATGATAGCCCTGAATAATCCGGCCTAGCGCGTTGCGGCTGGTGTTGCGGCACGAACTTGCGCACGGGGGCCAATAGGCCACTCTAATGTAGGATTGCGGCTAAGTCCTATTCATCCGACAATGCGCTCTTTGGTATTCCGCTCGTTGAATGTTTACTATGACGATAAGTCTTTTTGCCTCCCATCGCACCTTCGCCCGCGGAGTCCATCCGCCGGAGCGAAAGGAGTTGGCCGAAGCCAGTCCCATTGAAGTCGTTGCTTGCCCGGCTACGGTTACGGTCCCTCTGCTTCAGCACCTGGGGGCTGTGTGCCTTGCCACGGTCAAGCCGCGGCAAGAGGTCGAGTTGGGCGACGTGGTGGGCGAGGCGACGGCTCCGGTTTCCGCCCCGGTCCATGCCAGCGTCCGGGGCAAGGTGGGCCGGGCGACCATGGCCACGCTGCCCAACGGCCGGCACGTGCCGGCCATCCCCATCGCCGCGGCCGAGCAGCAACCGTTTGACGCCGATGCGCTGTTCGAGGAAATCTACGGCGGCGACTATCCGCTGACAGGCCTGAGCCGATACCGTCCGCAGGCGATTCGCAGTGCCGCGCGCGACGCGGGTTTGGTCGGGTTGGGCGGCGCGGCCTTCCCGACGCACATCAAGCTCGCGCCACGCGAGCAAACGCCGGTCGACACGCTCCTGGTCAACGGGTGCGAGTGCGAGCCCTACCTGACCGCCGACGACCGGCTCATGCAGGCGGCGCCGCGGCCCATTCTCGCCGGCGCCCTGCTCGCGCAGCTTGCCACGGGAGCAAACCGCGTGGTGGTCGGTATTGAAGCGAACAAGCCGCGGGCGGTCGAATCGCTTCGCGAGGCGGCCGCGGGAACCGAGGTGGAAATCTGCGTGCTCAAGCCGAAGTACCCCCAGGGAGGCGAGAAGCAGCTCATCGCCGCGATCCTCCGCCGCGAGATTCCCACCGGCAAACTGCCGCTCGACGTGGGCGCCGTGGTGATAAACGTCGGCACGGCGGCGGCGTTGGCACGGGCCGTGGTGCGCGGCCGGCCGCTCACGCACCGCGTGGTGACCGTGTCCGGCGGCGGCATCCGGCGTCCGGCGAACCTGTTGGCGCCGGTCGGCGCCAGTTACCGCCACCTGATCGAGCACTGCGGCGGCCTGCGCGACAGCGCCGTGCGCATCGTGGCCGGTGGGCCGATGATGGGTTTCACCCTGGGCTCGCTCGACGCGCCGGTGACCAAGGGCACCAGCGGCATTACCGTGCTTTCCCAGCACGAGGTCCGCGCGGCGCAGGAAACCCCCTGCATTCGGTGCGGCCGCTGTGTTGAGGTGTGCCCGATGCACCTGGTGCCCACCAAATTGGGGCTGGCGGCGCGGGCGGAAAACGCCGAGCTGGCGCGCCGGCACCATATTGCGGCATGTGTCGAATGTGGCTGCTGCGCCTACGTATGCCCCGCGAGGCTTCCTTTGGTTCAGTTGATTCGCGTCGGCAAGGTGCTCGCCCGAAAATAACACACACGGATTGGATTCACGACCGACCGACAAAATATGCCTGTTTCCCCGTTTCAGCCGTTGATTGAAGCCGCTCCCTCGCCGCATTTGGCAGAGCCCAGCTCCACGACGCGGCGCATGATGATTGACGTGCTCATTGCCATCCTTCCGGTCTTGATCATGGCCGTGCTGGTGTTCCACTGGTACGCGGTGGTGCAGATGGGCGTCTGTGTGCTGGCCTGCCTTGCCACCGAGGCGGTTTGCTGTTGGGCGCGCGGCAAGGCGATCCCGCTGGGCGATTATTCCGCCGCGGTCACCGGCGTCATCCTGGGCCTTTCGCTGCCATGGGCGGCGTCCTGGTACATCGGCGTGCTGGCCTCGGTGGTGGCCATTGGGTTGGGGAAAGTCGTGTTCGGCGGCTTGGGGTACAACATCTTCAACCCGGCCATGGTCGGCCGCGCGTTTGTCATGCTCAGCTTCGCCCGCGAACTGGGCGCCTCGGCCTACGTGGTCATGCATGCGAACCTGGAGATCCTGACCCAACCCACCCCGCTGACGATCGCCAAGGAGGCGACCCGCGCGGTCGGCGCCCAGGAGGGGTTCTGGCCGC
>SKZG01000010.1 GCA_007127495.1 Planctomycetales bacterium | reverse complement strand
TAGGCTGAGTATGGCAATTTGCCAATACTCGCGTTCCTGCTTCTCTTGCAGCAGCAGGAGGATTTGCAAATAGATCAGCAGGTGGGCAACACCCAGAATATGCGCCTCGCTTCCAAATCGGGAGAACTCGCGCGAAAGGATGGCCACGCCAACCACGAGCGCCCCCACGTTGGCCGCCATGCGGTTCAGCCGGAAGATGCCGCTGATATCGGTCAACCACACCGAACCACCCGCCACACCTATGGCAACCAAGGGCATCGCCACGCTGCGCTGACCCATGCCCAGCATGAGCGCGCCCAGCGCGGCGAGCGCGGCCAGGGTGATTTGCAATAGGCGTTCCACAAACATGGCTCGGTCAGTCGGTGCGATAGTAGGTTTGCAGGTCTTCGTGCGAGGCGTCGACGACGCGGGCGCGGCGCAGCGCGGCGCGGCGGCTTGGGTCGAGCGGCACGCCCGCAAACCGACCCGTATCGGCCAGGCACACCGGGCGCGTCGACACGAGCACGAGTTCCGTGCCCGGCGCGATGCGTCGCAGCGCCGCGTCGAGCAGTTCGGGCAGGCGGTCGGCCGTTTGCGCCGTGACAACAGCCAATTGCTCCATCGCGGTGTGCATCAACGAGGCAGAGGCGGGGCCGCGGGCAACCTGCACGCGGTCGGCCGCGGTAACCAGCAGCACGTCGCTTCCGCCCCGCCGGCATAGATCGGCAATCACCGTGGCGGCGAAGCTGACGGCCAGCTCGACGTTCTCGTATTCCGCCGGTCCCGGCGAGTCCGGCTGCCACAGCTCCACTACGAGGGCCACGTCCCGATTGCGCGGCTGCTCGAAGAGCCTTACCACGGGAGTACCCCGCCGGGCCGTGGTGCGCCAGTGAATCCAGCGCAGCGGGTCGCCGGCCTGCCACGGGCGCACGCCGTAGAAGTCGCCCGCGGAGCCGTGCCGTCGTTCGCGTCGATGCGTGCCGCTGAACGCCTCGTGGCGGCGCGCCATCCAGCGTTGCGTTAAGCGCCCCAAACGCGGATAGACCGTGAAAACTTCGCTTTGGCCCGCTACCACCGACCTGCACATCAGCCCGAAAGGAAACTGGGTCGAAAGCCGTAGCGGCCCCAGCCGATACTGCCCGCGATCCGGCAGCCGCCCTTGGTAGGTCGCCCGCCGTGACTGGCCCGCCGGAATGTAAGGAAACAGGACGTTGGGCCGGATGGGCCGAATGCGCGGGCCGCGGCCGTTGGTGTGGGCGTTGCCGATGCGTTCGACGGTGTCTTCGACGACCACGGCCCAGCAGGCTCGGCGAGGCTGGTGGTTTTGCACTCGGACCTGCCCCACGATCAAATCGCCCGCACACACCCCTTCCGGCACGCGCCGCTGCACGACAAGGCCACGGAGGCCCCGGCGCGCTGCCCATCCGCCCAGCACCACCGGCCCGGCCAACATGCCGGCCAAAACCAACAGCAAGTTCACCTCGCGCATGACGGCTCCGCCAAGCACCAGAGCCAAGACGAGCAGGTAATACGCTCCTCGGCGAGTTAGCGTCGTTGTCGCCGGCCGCCGGCGATGCCAGGTCGCCGCGCACCAGACCCTCTCCGCTACGGCGCGAAGGCCGCGCGGGCCTGCCGCGCCTGGTGTTGGCTCGATCGTGGTCATTGAATGTCTCGCGGCCAGGGTACTAAGGCATCGACACGACGCGGGCGAAAACGGCGATCTTGCCGTACCATGGGCATCGTGCCTATGGCGACGGCGACGGGCGTGGCGCCCATGCTGCGAAAACGCAAAGAACCGCCTACGGTTTCTCTCCAATATAACCGCGCCCGACCGGGAACGGCCACCCTTGCCCTGGTCTATGGCCCCGCCGGTGATATAATTGCCAGTAAATCACTCCGATTTGCCGAGGTTGCGGGATGAATCTGTCGCGGAAGTGCCAATATGCATTGCGGGCTTTATTCGAACTGGCCCGAGAGCACGAACAGGGACCGCTGACCAGCCGGCAGATTGCCGAATCGCAGTCGATTCCTCCCAATTTTTTGGAATTGATCCTGAAGGAATTGCGTCAAGCCGGGTGGCTCGATTCGTTGCGAGGGCCCAACGGCGGCTATGTGCTGTCCGTTTCACCTGAAAATCTTTCAGTGGGCGAGGTGATCCGCTTCATCGATGGTCCTTTGTCGCCCGTGAAGTGCATGGCGGGCACCGCCGGGCGGCATTGCCCGACGAACTCTCGCTGCCCCTTCGCCGCCTTGTGGGACCGGACCGAGTCGTACCTTTCCGAGTTGTACAACACGACTTCGCTCCAAGATATCGTGGACGAGTACACGGCCGAGGCCGTGCCCTTTACGGCAGACTACCACATCTGAGCGATCCCATCACGCGGGGACATTCACACCCCCACTCGATGGCGAAGTGGTGCGTCTACGGTCGCTGCGGGTACCGACCTACCTGTGCCCCTCGGAACGGCACGACGAGGTGCGCCTGGACGGCAGCGGCAACCCCAACCACTACCCCATCAACTACGGGATGAACATGGGTACCTGGATGGTGTTCGATCCGCAGGGGCAGCGGCAAGGCGGCTGCCCCCGACTTTACGGAAGTCGAATTAGTCGTATGAAACGGCGGGCGTGTTCGCGCTGGCGGCGTATTCGATCGGATACATCGTCCCCGGTTGGAAGCCCGCCGCGCCCCCCTTACAATGGCGGCTTGTCCGAACGCGCGAGAAAGGCCCTCCATGCCGGTCGAAGCCAAGCCCCTGTTCCGCCCCGACGTGCTCCGCGCCCGCCTCGCCGGGTTTGGCCTGCCCGCGCACGTCGAGGCCTTCCGCCCGAAACTGGCGCACTGGGCTGAACTGCTCGCCACGGCCAGGGCGAACTCGCTGAAAGAGCAGGAAATCCTGCCCGACTTCCTCACCGACTTCTTCTGCGAGCTGCTCGGCTACACCCGGCCGGCCGACGGCGGCACGCGCTACACCATCTCGCGCGAGAAGCACGTGCAGGTCGAGGGCGAGTTCGCCGACGCCGTGCTGGGCGACTTCGGCCGCGGGCCGGAGCGGTTCATCGTGGCCCTGGAGGGCAAGGGGCCGCGCGACCCGCTCGACCGCCCCTTCGGCGGACGCCGCATGTCGGCCGTCGACCAGGGCTACCGCTACGCCATCAACCTGCCGTGCGACTGGATTATCGTTACCTCCATCCGGCAAACGCGGCTGTACGGCAAAGGCACCGACCAGCAGACCTACGAGCGGTTCGACACCGACGACCTGGCGGCCGACGACGACGTGCTCCGCCGGTTCGTCTTCCTGCTTGCCGCCGAGCGCGTCGTGCCCGAGACGGGCCCCTGCCACTTCGACGCGCTGCGGGCCGAGTCGGAGCAGGTGGGCAAGGACCTGACGAAGGAGTTCTACCTCCGCTACGCCGAGATGCGGCAGGACGCCTTCGCCCGCCTCTGCCGCGACAACCCCGGTGTGCCCCGCCACGACGTGCTGACCTGCGCCCAGAAGCTGCTCGACCGCGTGCTGTTCTGCGCATTCTGCGAGGACCGCGGCCTGCTGCCCAGCGAATCGCTTCGCCGGGCGTACGAGCACCGCGACCCCTACCACCCGCGGCCCATCTGGGACAACTTCCGCGGCCTGTTCGGCGCGGTCAATCGTGGCAATGCAGGCTTAGGGATCCACGCCTACAACGGCGGACTGTTCGCTGACGACCCGGTGCTCGACAATCTGACCGTTGCCGACGAGGTGTGCGCGTACTTCCGCGACCTGGGCGATTTCGACTACCGCCCCGCCCACCAGGCCGCCGCCTACGCCCCGGCCGCCGGCAACCGCAGCCTCATCGACGTCGACATTCTCGGCCACATTTTCGAGCAGTCGATCACCGACCTGGAGAACCTGCGCAACGAGCTGGACGCGCTGGCCGAGCCGGCCGCAGCCGAGAAACGCAAGACGCGGCGCAAGAAGGAGGGCGCGTTCTACACGCCCGCGTTCATCACCCGCTACATCATCGAGCAGGCCCTCGGCGGCGTGCTGCGCGACCGATTCGACCGGCTCCGCAACTTGCACGGGCAGGACGCTCGCGGCTCGGCCCGCACGGCGCTTGTGGACCCGCGGGTGTACACGCTCGACGCGCTGAAGAAACCGGAGCGTGCGGCCCTGGTGCGATTCTGGGAGGCGTGGCAGGACGAGCTGGCCTCGGTGCGGCTCTTGGACCCGGCGTGCGGCAGCGGCGCGTTCCTCATCGAGGCGTTCGACCAGTTGCACGCAGCTTACCAGG
>SKZG01000417.1 GCA_007127495.1 Planctomycetales bacterium | reverse complement strand
TCGGCCACGACCGCGGGCTGAAGTTCCGCCGCCCGTGGATCGTGCCCGGCATCGGCTCGACGAACATCGCCAAGAACAACTGGGACGGCCTGGCAATCGGCTCAGCCCTGGCCGGTACAGGCCTGACCATCGGCGAGAACGTGGCCGGCATGGACCCGGACGCGGTGATCAAGAACGGCCGAGTGATCGATACGGTCGACCTGAAGCGCCGCGTGAAGCTGTTCCAACAGCACCAGCGGGACGGCTACGGCGCGATCGTCGTGCAGGCGAACATCGAAGACACCCGGCTCGGCGCCCAGGAGTACGCCATCGAGAAACTCGGCGTGCAGTGCGTCGAATTGAAGTGGGGCCAGGGCGCGAAGAATATCGGCGGCGAGGTGAAGATTCGCGACCTGAAACAGGCCCAGTGGCTCCACGAGCGCGGCTACCTCGTCGTGCCCGACCCGACCGATCCCAATGTGGTCCACGACTTCGAACACGGGGCGTTCAAGGAGTTCGAACGTCATTCGCGGGTGGGCATGGTCACCGAAGAGTCGTTCGCCCAGCGAGTGGAGCAGCTCCGCGAGGCCGGGGCGAAGTACATCTTCCTGAAGACCGGGGCCTACCGGCCGGCCGACCTCGCCCGGGCGCTCGTGTACGCCTCGCGCTACAAGCTCGACCTGCTCACCATCGACGGCGCCGGCGGCGGCACCGGCATGAGCCCCTGGCGCATGATGAACGAATGGGGCGTGCCGCCGGTCTACCTGCACTCGCTCGCCCACCAGTACGCCCAGCGCCTCGCCGACGCAGGCCGCCACCTGCCGGCCATCGCCCTGGCCGGCGGCTTCTCGTTCGAGGATCAGATCTTCAAGGGGCTCGCGCTCGGCGCGCCCTGGGTGAAGCTCATCGGAATGGCCCGCGCGCCCATCGCCGCGGCCATGGTGGGCAAGACGATCGGGCGGAGCATCGACGAGAACCTCATTCCCGTGTACGTCGAACGCTTCGGCCACACCCGCGACGACATCTTCGTCACCGCCGGGCACCTGCGCCGGGAGCTGGGCGACGACGAGTTCGAGAGCATCCCCGCCGGCGCTCTGGGGCTATACACGTACTACGAGCGGCTCGACCAGGGCCTGCGCCAACTGATGGCCGGCAGCCGGAAGTTCGCGCTAAAGCACATCGCCCGCAGCGACCTCGCCGCCCTCACCCGCGAGGCCGCCGAGGTGAGCGGCATCCCCTACATCGCCGACGTCGATCGGGCCGAAGTGGAAAAATTGCTCGGCTGCTGACGCCGACGCCCTTTTGACTTCGTGGAGCCGGCAGACCTCCACCTAGAAACGGATGCTCACGCGAGTCGAAGAGGTGCCCGGCGCCTGCCGGGTGACGAATCGACCGCCGATCCGTATAATAGACCTTCCGATCGACGCAACTGCGCAACGCGAAGGCCATGTATGACACTTGTGGATACGCTGATCCTTTTGACCGGGCTCCTGGTGCTGCTGGGCATTGCGTCGAGCAAATTGTCGGCTCGGTTGGGGCTCCCTGTGCTGGTCTTGTTCCTCGTGCTGGGGATGCTCGCCGGCGAGGAAGGAATTGGCGGAATCGCGTTCGAGAACTACCCGTTGGCGCACGGGATCGGCACGCTGGCGCTAGCGGTCATCCTGTTCGACGGCGGGCTGGGCACGCCCTTGGCGGCCGTCCGCGCCGTCTGGCGCCCGGCCCTCCTGCTGGCGACGGTCGGCGTCCTTGGCACCGCGCTGGTAACCGGATTCGCGGCCGCATGGATTCTTCAGCTCTCCCTGTTGGAGGGGCTGCTGCTGGGAAGCATTGTCGGTTCGACCGACGCGGCCGCGGTGTTCTCCGCCCTGCGCCACGGCGGAGTGACCCTCCCCAAACGGCTTGCCGCCACCTTGGAGGTCGAAAGCGCCTCGAACGATCCCATGGCCATCTTCCTGACGGTCGGCTGCATCGAACTCCTCGCCGGACGAATGGTCCTCGGGTCGGGATTGCTCGGCCTGTTCCTCTCGCAAATGGTGCTCGGGGCCCTGGTCGGGGTGGGGCTGGGGTACGTTGCCGTGTGGGTGGTCAACCGCATCAACCTGGACGCTGCCGGGCTGTATCCCGTGCTCGTCACGGCGTTCGGCCTGCTCACGTTTGGCCTGGCCAGTTGGATGGGAGGAAGCGGCTTCCTGGCAGTGTACCTGGCCGGCATCGTGCTCGGCAACAGCCGGCTGGTGTTGCAACGCGGCATCCGGCTGTTCCACGACGCTTCCGCCTGGCTGGCCCAGATCGTCATGTTCGTTGTGCTGGGGCTTTTGACCTTCCCAAGCCGCCTCGCGGCGGTGAGCGTGCAGGGTTTGCTCATCGGACTGGTGCTCATTCTCGCGGCTCGTCCCATCGCCGTCGCACTCACGCTGCCGTGGTTCCGCTTCAACCGGCGCGAACTGCTGTTTCTCTCGTGGGTTGGCCTGAAGGGTGCGGTGCCCATCACCCTGGCGACCTTCCCCCTGCTGGCCGGCATTCCGCAGGCGCCGTTGCTGTTCGACGTGGTCTTCTTTGTCGTGGTGCTCTCAGCGCTCGTCCAGGGATGGACCCTGCCGGTGTTGGCACGATGGCTCGGCTTGGAGCGGCCGGCCGAACCGGCCTCCCCTGTCAGGCTGGAGATCATGTCGCTCCGAGACGTCGAGGGCGAGGTGGTCGATTACGCCGTGGGAGCCACTTCGCGAGCCGCCGGCCGATTGGTGCGCGAACTAGCCCTTCCCGAAGGGGCCGTCATCGCGCTGATCGTCCGCCAGCATCAGGTCATTCCGCCGCACGGCAAGACCCGCATCAAAGCAGGCGATCATGCCATCCTCGTGCTGCGCCGTGAAATCCTCCCGCTGGTCACCCAAGTTTTTTCTGACACCGAAGGCGACCGCGATGCGCTTCCCCGGCTGACCGAGTTTCCGCTGCGCCCGAACGTGCGAGTCAGGGAATTGGAGGACGCTTACGGGATCGAGATGAAGACCCGGCCGCAATGGACGCTGGCCGAGGCGCTCCGCAGCCGCCTTCAACCGCAACAAGTTCAGCCGGGCAGCATGGTGCAATTCGGACCGATCGCGCTGCACGTTCGGAGGGTGAGCACGACCGGCGAGATCGAGCAAATCGGAATGGTGATCCTGCCGACGGAGGACATCGCCTAGTGCCTCTTGACTTGCCGCGGTTGTCCACGGCCCCGATGACCCATTGGAGGCCTCGCGCCGGGCGTTGTTCCGGTCAGGAAACGGTGGTACTCTGATGTTGCCTTCTGCCGGGGTGTGCGATGCGCCCTCGCTCTCTTGCGACTCGGGAGCACGCCTCGGCTCCGGATGGCTTTGCGGAATCACGTTCTGGCTGAAAACATAGCGCCGCAATCTTGATCCATCGCTCCCCGGTAGGTGTCATCGCGGTAACAACTTCGCCCACGCTATGCCCAAAAATGGCTTGCCCAAGAGGGGCGAGGATCGAAATCCGATTGCAGGCAATGTCGGCTTCCTCGGGATAGACGAGCGCGTAAGTGACGGACTCGCCCGATTCCAGGTCCATCACATCCACGATCGAGTGCATGGTCACGACATCGGGTGGAATACCTTCTTCTTCCACGGCGTGCGCATGATCCAATTCCGACTCGAATCGCTGCACCTGATCTCGTGGGTCGAACGCGACGGCATACGCTCTTGCGAGCATGGTACCGAGTCGCTGTCGGTCGTTGCGCGTGACGAGAGTATGTGATTTGCTCACGGCACGATCCTCCTTTGAACATTTGGGAAAAGGATATTTGTGCGGAATGGACGAGGAACGTCTCACAACAACCTTGATTGTAGCTTTTACAAAACCACAAACAATCCCACGTTGGAGCTAGGATATGTTAGCTCTATGATAAATGCTGCGCTCCATTCCATCGAAGCTGAAATCCGGAACACAAATCTAGCTCTTTAGGGGCCGCAAGTGCATGAGGAAGCTCGGCATCAACACTCTGGCGGAGTTGATTTGCCGCACGGGCGACGACCTGCTCGGATGCAACAACTTCGGTGTAACCAGCCTAAATGAAGTGCGCTAGAAACTCAGGATGATGGGACTGAAGCTTCGCGGAGAATAGACCGGCCGCAGCCTGCCGCAAACGAAAACCCGGACTTCGCTGTGGCCTGCCGTTTACTGGTATTTGTCTCGTAGGGCCGTGCGTGGGGTGGCTAAGGCAGTCAGCTAAGGTATAATGATCCCGGAAATCACGTTGATTTCATGTGTGGTTCGGTGCGCG
>SKZG01000473.1 GCA_007127495.1 Planctomycetales bacterium | reverse complement strand
TTCGCATTATCATGGAAAACAGCGAACGCCTCTCCGGCCGCCGTCCCGAGTACCGCCTGATCGACGACTCCGAGTTGCTGCTGACGGTTTTCGCCGCGGGCGGGGTCCCGGCGGATGCCCATGGATAAGATGCCCCGGAGAAGACCGCCTGCGCCGCCGGGCGCGAGAACGCTTGCCTTGGCCCCTTCAACCAGTTGAATGACCACCATGCCCGACACAATCCTTGCCTACGACCTCGGAACCGGCGGCAACAAGGCCTCGTTGTACGATGCCGCGGGCCGCTGCCTCAACAGCGTATTCGTCCCCTACGACACCCACTACCCGCAGGCCGGCTGGCACGAGCAGCGGCCCGAGGCGTGGTGGGATTCGGTCGTAAGCAGCACGCGCCAGGTGCTCGGCCGCGCTGAGCCGGCGAGCGTTCGCTGCATTGCCATTTCCGGCCATAGCCTCGGCTGCGTGCCGTTCGATGCGGGCGGCAAGCTGCTGCGCGACGCGACGCCCATTTGGTCCGACAAGCGGGCCGACGCTCAGGCGGCCCGCTTCTTCGAGAAAGCCGACCCGCAGCGGTGGTACCGACAAACCGGCAACGGCTTCCCCGCGGCACACTACACCGCCTTCAAGGTGATGTGGTACCGGGACCACGAGCCGGACATGTTCCGGCGCATCGGGAAGATCGTCGGCACGAAAGACTACATCAACTATCGCCTTACCGGACACATCGCGACCGATCCTTCCTATGCTTCGGGCAGCGGTGTGTACGACCTGCTTGCCTGGGACTACTCGGACGAGCTTCTGGCCGCCGCCGACCTGCCGCGCAGCCTGTTCCCCGAAATCGTCCCGTCCACGGGAATCCTGGGGACACTTCTGCCGGAGGCCGCCGCGGCCCTGGGACTGCCCGCCGACGTGCCGGTGGCGTGCGGCGGGGTGGACAACTCGTGCATGGCGTTGGGGGCGGGCAACATTGCCGAGGGCCGCGCGTACGCTTCGCTCGGTTCCTCCATGTGGATTGCCGTCTCGTCAGCGAAACCGCTGCTCGACGTCGCCTCGAAACCCTACGTGTTCACGCACGTCATCCCCGGCATGTTCACCTCGGCGGTGGCGATCTTCTCCGGCGGTACGTCGCTTCGCTGGGTGCGCGACCATCTGTGCGTCCATTTGGCGGCCGAAGCCGAGGCCGCCGGCGAGGACCCCTACGACGCGATGACCCGCCTGGCCGCGAAGTCGCCGCCCGGCGCCCGAAAACTCTTATTCAACCCGAGCCTGGCCGGCGGCTCGTCGCTGGAGGCCAGCCCGAATATCCGCGGCGCGCTGATGGGCCTCGACCTCGGGCATAACCTGGCCGACGTCATCCGTGCCGCGCTCGAGGGCATTGCCCTGAACCTGCGGCTGGTGCTCGACGCGTTGCGGGCGCTGGGCGAGGTGGGCGGCGAGATGATGGTGGTCGGCGGCGCCAGCCGCAGCGAACTGTGGCGGCAGATTCTCGCCGACGCCTTGGAGGTCGATGTCGTCAAGACCCACGTGGGGCAGGAAGCCGGGGCGCTGGGCGCGGCAGCCGTGGGAGCCGTCGCGTGCGGCCTTTGGGACGATTTCGCCCGGATTGCCGAGGTGCACCAAGTCGAGGGCGTCGCCCAACCCAACCCGGAAAATGTTGGCGCGTACCGTCAACTACTGCCGATTTTTCGCCAAGCCGCCCGCGATCAAGCCGCACTGGGCGACCTGCTGGCCGCACTTCCAGTCTTTTGACCGTACACGGGGCGGCAGGGCCGCCGACCCATGCAAGCTCCCGCTCGAAGGCAAGGTCCGGGCTTTGTGAAAAGGTTCACGATCTTGCGTATTCGTAGTACGGACTGCCCCCCGTGTACGGTCAGGTTCTTTTTCTATCGCCGGGCTGCGGCGGCCAGGGCGACCAGGTAGGGCACCGGCTCGCTGCCCAACGCGTTCAGTACGGTGCCGCCGGCGGTGAACACGTAGGTCACGTCGTCGGGGCTGCCGTATTTGTCGATGGCTTTGCCCCCCTCGCCGCCGCCCACGTACACCTTGATGCCCGCCTCGTGCATGCGCTTCAGTTGCCCGATGAAGTTCCGCGTGCCTTCCTCGAACCGCTCGTCCTCGAACATGCCGAACACGCCGTTATGGAACACGACGGTCTCGGCGGCGTCGGCTCGGTGTTTTTCGATGAACTGCCCGACCGCTTCGGCATACCGCGCCGAGGAGGCGGGCCCGACGTCGAACTGCTGGTTGCCGGGGCCGATCTGCTCAGAAACCTGCCCGTCTTGCAGCACGAAGTCGACCGGCATGACGAACTCGATGCCCTTGTGCCGGCCCTCGGCCACCATGCGTTTGGCCTGTTCGAGCCGGTCGGGCGGGATGTAAAACGGCTTGCCTTTGTTTGCCGGGTCTTCCGACTCGCCGAGGTGGAACTCGCGGCCGTCGAGTTCCTCGGCGGCTTTCTTCAGCGCCACGGCCAGGGAGCCGCCGGTGATGATGTGCTGAATCTTCCCGCGGTCGATCATCGCCTGGAGGTCGTCGAGCTTATCGACCTTCAAGCCGCTGAACACGACCAGTTGGGCCCCGAGGCAATCGCGTAGCGGCCCTTCGAACTGCTCGGCGATGTATCGCCCCATGGCCACCTTTTCCATGGCGGCGGGCACGACCACGCTGGAGCTGTCAAGACTCCCGGCCGAGAAGGCTTCGTGGATGTACACCTTCGCCACCTTCGCGGCGAACTCGTTGGCCAGTTGGGTCAGGCCGGGCGCTAGTTCGGGCAGGTCGTCCGGCTTCGCCTTCCACAGCACGCGCTCGACGTCGTACTTCCGCGTGTTCTGCAGCACGCACACCGCGCCCGGCGAGGCCTGCTCGACGGCCTGCCGGACCGCGTCGGAAATGGTAATCGTTTCCGGATCGAGCCAATCGTCCAACAGCGGCACCTCGCAACCGAGGATGTCGCCGAGGCGCGCCGCCACCTTGTCGAGCGACTTTTCCGGGTCGCGACCGATGTGGCCGAAGACGATCGTCTTCCAGCCCTTCGAGCGGCAGTAATTCAGCGTGGCCTCCATGGACCGGAGGCGGATGTCGCCCTCGCCCACCGAGGCGCCCGGCTTCGCGTCCACGTCGCCGCGGATCAGCACCGGCGTGCCGCTTGGTAAATCTGCGAGGCCGTCGAGCCGCGGAATGGCTGCGAGAAATTGCTCCAGCGTGGGTTTCTGAGCGTCGGGATCTGCGCCGAGAATGCGACGACACCAAGCGGTCATTTGATCGGTAGTCAGGGGCATGGATATTCTCCGTAATCGTTGGTTTTTATTGCCAAAAGGGAACATATTACGACGATGATACGGCAAACCATGCCGGTCAGGAATGGGGGCCGACCGAGCGATTTACGCGTTGGGCCTCGATTTTTTGGGTGTCAATTTTTCGATTTTCCACATTTGCCCCCCCATGTCTACGGTTGGCTGCCTCTCGCACCGTGGCAGCGCGTTTCACTAGCAACTAGCAACTAATACATATACCTATGTACACTTACCCAAGCCTACCAAATCCGGCGCCGGATTGCAAGGCGCAAAAGCAGGCCGGGGGGATGGCGAATGGTGGATGGGCCACGATCAGCCGCAACGCGCTAGCGTCCGGTTCGTTTTTGGAGTATGATGGCTGGACACCGCTTGGGATCGTCTTCCATCCGGTTTCCGGCCAAGCGGTGTGGAACCTTTTCCCCGCCGCGCTTGCCCCGGCCGGTTCCTTGACTTGCCAGCTACCCACCATGCACCATGCACCATGCCCCATCCACCATCCTCGCCGTGGCCGCGGCGCTTGCCATCGGCGGTATGATCGCAGCGTGCGCGGCCGGTAACGAACCCCAGGCACGCGTCGACGGCGCGACGTACGCGGAGCGGGCGGCGGCGCTGGTAAGCTACTGCGCCGCGGCGCGGCCGCGCAACGAGAAGTCGCTGATGGCTGGGTTCTCGAGACCTCGGAGCCGGGTCCCTATGCCGGCGGCTCGGCCCGGGCGGAACTCGAACGCTTCGCCGCCGAAGTGATTGCAAACACGCGCCTCGACGCTCACCTGGCGGCCTCGCCGCCCCGGCTGCGCTACACGTCGCTGCTCGGCGACGTGCTCGAAATGACGCACTGGCCGCTGGGCGAGCAGACCGGCGACGAGCACAAGATCAACGGCCGCGTGGTCGATTACCGAGCGTTCCCGCTCATGGGCAACCCGTGGGTGCATCAGGAGGCCGGCGCTCCCCGGCTCACGCTGCGCGACGAGGAGGAAACGGTGGT